>NZ_LPJG01000031.1:0-42145 GCF_001532755.1 Burkholderia sp. MSMB2157WGS
GCAGAGAAGCGAGATTATGAACCGTGTTTCGCAGCTCGTCAACAACTTTCTGCACTACATCGTTGCGACTGCGGGGCCATCTTTCTGCGCCGCCGGGCTCGCTACTTCCGAACTCCAACAGCACCGCTTCCCTTCCTCCCGCGCCGTGTTTCCGTTGGCGCGAAAGAGGCGTGATTCTATGCATCCGCCCCCGTCCGCGCAAGCCCTTTGTGAAGAAAGATTGAAAAAGCCCCCGTGCGCTGCCGCGCACGGGGGCTTTGGGATTCGACGAGCCGTAAATCGCAACGCGTGCCGCCCTCCAAAGATATGACGAACACGTCTTCCCCCCTGTATACAGGCGGACGGGGACCGCGCAAGGAAACTGGCGCGGTCGAGTATCATGCCGCGACCGAACCACGCACTCATATCGATGATGGACAGCACGACTCAACCCGGCGACACCGACCTTCGCGACGAATATGCCGCCCTGCGCGAACGCGCGATGCGACTGGAAGAACAGGTCCCGCCGCTTCTGCAACGCATCTCGGACATGCTGCCGCGCATCAGCGGCGAATCCGAACTGGCGGACGCGCATCGCGAGCGGCTCGTCGGCGCGCGCAATGCGGCGCTGGTCTCGATCGAAAATTATCAGCAGGCGATTCCATTCCTGCAGACGGCCGACTCGATCATCGAGCAGCTGGACAAGGCGCCCGAGCGCGATGAAGACATCGAGTGGCGGGAATCGCTGCTGCAACGCCTGGACGAGCTGATCGACGTCGCGGTCGTGATGATCGACGATGCGGACAGCTACTTCGAGCATGCACAGGCCTGCGACCTGTCCAGCGTGCCGAAATCCATCCTCGAGGATTGAACAGGCTCACCGGAATCGCGCGGTGCACCGGCCCCGTCGTGCCCGCCAACAACCGCTAGCTGACAATCTGCGTCCCCGCGCCGGCCGCATCCTCCCCACCCGAAGCGGCCCTGCAACCGCCACCGCGCGCAGAGCCGGACGTCGCCCTACGGCGAATCCAGCGCAATCGTCTCGCTCATCATCGGCACGCGGATGTATCCGCCCGCCGCATCGCCATACGCATGCGCGTTCCCGTCGATCACGTACTGCGCCGTCAACGCGCACAGGGTCGCGTCTCGCGCATCGACGGAGCGCAGCATCGATACGTCGATGCCCAGCCGCTCCAGCAATTGCCGGCGCTGATTGCGCTTCTGCTTCGCCGACGCCACGGCCTTGCCCAGCATCGCGCAGGTAATCGCATACGGATAGGTTTCGAAGCTCACGCGCCCGCCCGCGTAACGCGCGTCGGTCAGCAACGGATAAGCGTCCGCGAGCGCCCGGTAGACGCTCTCTCCCATGAACATCCAGTCGAAGAAGCCCGACGTGCTCGCGATGGCCTGCTCCCGCGACGGCGTCGGGAAGCACGAGATCCGTTCACGCGCGAGCGCCTGTTCGGCCGCGCGGCGACCGCTCCCCGCCCACCACAAGCTCGGGGCGTCGACGCCAATGGCCACGACGTCATGGGCGAGACATAGTGAAGGCAGCGACTCGGGCGCGATCCGCGCTTCCCGGCAGACGATCGTCGAGCCACGCAGGATCACGAGATCGCACAGCTTCCTGTCGCCGCCGACATCGACACCCGCCACGGCAGCCGGTTCTCGCGCGGCGGATCGGGCCGATCGCATGTGCGTGCCTCAGTCAGCCGGCCGTGCGGCGTACGCGGTGTCGAAGATCGCCTCGAGACCGGGATGGACGCCGCGCATCGGGTCGACGACCGACTTCGCCCAGTCGAAATACGCCTGCTTGCGTTCGAGCGGCCAGTCCGCAGGCGGATGCCGGGCGATGTCGCGCAGGTTGCAGATCTTGTCGGCCAGCTTCACGAGCTTCGCGCGCCGGCTGATGGTGGCCGCGTGCTCGACTTGCAGACGCTTGCGCTCGTCCTTCGGCAGCGACTTGTCGTCGGTGACTTCCATCACGATGTCCGCCACGTCCTTGCCGAACAGCCGCAACAACTCCTGCTCGGTCGTCTCCGTATCCTCGACCGTGTCGTGCAACACTGCCGCGACGATCACGCGTTCGTCCTCGACGCCGGCCTCGTTGGCCAGCACGTCGGCGAGCGCGATCGGATGATTGATGTACGGCGACGCCTCTTCGTCCTTGCGCCGTTGATTGCGATGCTTGTCCGCCGCGAACGCAATCGCGGCTACCAGCTTCTTCATATTCCCCCCTCGTGTGGCCAGACCCGCGACCGCCGAACCGGCCGCGTGCGTTTCGGAACCGCTCATACTACCTGTACGCGATGACCGTTCCCGTGCGCCGGCACCCCGGCGTACCCCGTCGCGTCACGCGCCGCATCACGCGCCGGCCGGCGCGCGCTGCAACTCGACCACGTTGACCCGCGCGCCGAAGACGTCCTTCACGAGCGGCAGCAGGTGGTCGTGGTGCGTCAGAAACAGCACCTGGGTGCGCGTCGACAGATCGCGCAGCGCATCGAGCCCCGCCTTCGCGCGCGCGTCGTCGAAATTGATGAACAGGTCGTCGGCGACGAACGGCAGCGCCGTACGGCTGCCGAGCTGCAACTCCAACGCCGCGATCCGCAGCGCGAGGAACAACTGATCGCGCGTCCCTTCGCTCAGCCCGGCGACCTCGACCGACGTTCCCCTGGTACGCCGTGCATACAGCGCGGGCGGCGTCCGTTCGGTATCGACGGTCAGCTTCGCGAATTCGCCCAGCGTGAGTCCGGCGAAAATCTCGCCCGCGCGCCGCAGCATCGGCCCCTGCTTCTGGTCGCGGTAGCGATCCGTCGCCCACTTCAGCAAGCGGCTGGCCGTGGCTGCCTCCAGATACTGTTCGGCCGCGTCGCCCATCGCCGCCAGCGCCTCTTGCCGTTTCGACTCGGCAACGGCCGCGTTCGCCTGGCCGTCGATCGCGCCGAACGCCTGGTCGGCCACGACCTGCTGCTGCGCCAGCTCGTTCAGCCGCCTGCCGATATCGCCGAGCGACTGCTTCACCGCTTCGAGATGCGCCGGCACGTCGGCAATGTCCTGTTCCGCCACCTCGGCCTCGACGGCGGACCGGGAAAGCCCGTCTCCGTCTCGCACCAGCGCCTCGTGCGCAGCATCGACCGCCTGTCGAAGCTGGCGCTGACGATCCGAGCGCTCGGCCAGCGGCAGCGCCGCGTCGATCGACGCGACGCCGGCCAGTTGCAACAGCGGCTGGATGCGCGCATCGGCGCCGGCCACCGCGGCAGCCGCGTCCGCAACCTTGCCGTCGGCCTGCCGCACGGCCTCGTCGGCCCGCTCGATCGCACGCGCGATTTCCCGGGCGGCCACGAGGCGCATCGTCAGCCGGCGCGCCACGTCCGGCCAGTCGCCGCTCGCCAGCCACTCCGGCGCGAGCGCTTCGGCGAGCCGCCGCGCGCCGGCCTCGAGCGCGGCCAGCTCCGCGCGGATCGCGGCGATCCGGTTGCGCGGCGCGTCGGCATCGGCCAGTTCGGCCGTCACCGTATTCGCGAGCCCGAGCGCACTTTCCGCCGCGGCCAGCGTCGTCGCGCTCGCGGACAGTTTCGCGTCGGCCAGCGCGTCGCGCCATTGCACTTGCCACGCATCGTAAGCCGTTTGCGCATGGCCGGCCCGCGACTGTGCGATCGCGCAGCCGCGTTCGGCTTCCCGCGCGCGATCGTCGAGGCTGTCCTTCTGTGCAGCCGCCTTCTCGGCCGACTGCACGAACGTCTCTGCAACGGCGAGGAGCGCGGCCAGCCCGTCCGATTCGCCGCCCCGCGATACCGTCAGCAGCGCCGCACGCAGCGCGGCCTCGGCGCCGGCGCGGGCAGCGCGCATTGCATCGAGTTCGCGACGCTGACGATCGAGATCGGTCTGGGCGGCGAACACCGTGTCGCGCTTCGCCAGCCAGTCGCCCATCGCCGCCAGCGGCATGCCGGGCACCGCGGCCGCCGTCGCGAGCGCGGCCCAGGCGTCGCGATGTGCGGCGAGCTCGCGCTCGCGTTCGTCCAGCGCAGCCTGACGGCGCGTCACGCCCGCACGCGCGGATTCGACCTGTTGACGCAAGGATTGCAGCGTCGCGGCGGCCTGGGTCGCGCCGAGTTGCGCATCGACGAGTTCGTCGGCGAGGCGAATCGCGTCGTCGAGCGCCGGTGCGCCCGTGGCGAGATCGACGGCGCCGTTGCGGATATCGCCCCACGCGCCATCGCGACGCGCACGCGCCGCCAGCACGTCGGCGGTCGTGACGACCTTGTGGTTCTCCGCGAAATGCTTTTCTTGCAGTTCGAGGCGTTCGAGCTCTTCGAGCGCACCGTCGCGCGCCTCGCGCGCGGCGGCGGCCGCACTGGCCCGCTCGCTGTCTTCCTTGAGCAACGCGCCGAGCCGCGCCGCCGACGGCACGTCGAGCGCACGCAGCGCTTCGACCGGCATGCGCCACTGGCCGAGCGCGTCGAGCGCGCCGGACAGCGTGCGTTCGGCGGCCGCGATTTCGTGCGCCAGCGCCTGCTCGCGCGGGCCGCTGTTGCGAAAACCTTGCGCATCGGCCAGCGCCGCGCGCAATGCTTCCGGCACGTCGACGGTCGACAGGCGCGCCTGTTGTTCCCGGACCTGCGTCAGTTCGCGCGTGCGTTCGTCGAGCGATTCGCGCGCACCGGCCAGCGCCTGATGCAGTGCGCCATGTTCGCGCAGCAGGTTCGCGACGGTCTTCAGCGACAGCGCCGTCGGCAACGCGGCGCGCAGCGACGCTTCGTCCGTCGGCCAGCCGAGTTGCGCGGCCGCCGACGACGCGGCGGACAGATGCCGCTCGACGTCCGCGCCGAGCAACAGCAGATCCTGCGCGTGATTCATGCATGCACCGCGCAGCCGATCGAGCGCCTCGATATCGGCTTCGAGCGCCAGCGTGTCGGCATCCGCGACGATCGCCTCGCGCGCCTGCCGCTTCGCGAGCAGGTCGGCGCGCCGCTCCTCGAGCACCTTCTGCTCGGCCGCGAGATCGCCCTGCGCCTTCAGCAGATCCGCATACGCGGTCGGCGGCAACTCGACGACCGCGCCCAGTTCGGCCAGCGCGGCATCCTTGACCGTCAGCTCCTTCAGGTACGGCGCGAGCCGTCGCACGCGTTCGAACTTCGAGCGCAACGCTTCGAGCCGGCGTTGCTCCGCGCGCGCCTGCTCGATCTGCTGCTCGACCGCTTCGCGCGCGTCCTTGCGATCGACCCAGTCGCGCGTGCGCACCTGGACCGCCTTCAGTTCGGCCACGGCTTCGTTGAACGCCGTTTCGGCCAGCGCAAATGCGCTGCCGCTGCGACGCGGCGCCCACAATTCGAGCGCACGCGCATCGAGCTCCTCGCGCACCGGCCCGAGGCTGCCGACACCGGCCGCCGATTCGAACAGCACCTGACCGAGCTTGTCCGATGCGTCGAGAATGCTGCGACCGCCATCGACCAGCCGCCCGTGATCGAGCCCGAACATCTGCTCGAAGAATTCGCGCGTCGCGCCGTCGAGGATCGACGTCAGATAGTCGTCGGGCAACTTGTCGTCGGCGGGCGTACGCAACGAACTGCGCCCGCGCGCACGGTGGAACGCGAGCTCGCCCGTGCCGCTCTCCAGCACGCCGCCGATCCGCAACTCGGGCGTGCTGTGCAGGAAATCGAGCGGCGTCTGCAGCTTCATGCCGAACAGCAACTCGGACACGGCCGTGCGGATCGTCGACTTGCCGGCCTCGTTCGGCCCGACGATCACATGAAAATCCTCGCGGGCCGACGGGAAACGGAGCGCCTCGTCGGTGAACTTGCCGTACTTGATCAGATCGAGCTGGCCGATGCGCATCGCTTACTCCCCCCTCGCCAGCCGCGCCAGCAACGCGGGCCCGACCTGCTCGACCAGCGCCGTCAGCTCGCCCGCACGCGCCATCGTCAGCAACGGCACGTCCTCCTTCACGTCGCTGCGGACCTTGCCGACGAACGGCTTCAGGTCGCGTTCGAGCAGCGCGAGGAAATCCGGATCGTGCGCGGCATCGGCCAGGATCTGCTTCAGGTCCTCCAGCGCCTCGAGCGGTTCGCTTTCGCCCGGCTGCCGATCGGCGGCGGACGTCGCGAGCCGGACCTTCTCGAGCCACAGCCGCTCGTTGCCGATGATGCCGATCTGGTTCAGCACCTCCGCACGCAACTGCGGCGCGCGGCCGAAAAAGAGACCGTGCGCGGGCGTGCGCCCGGTGACGGTGACGCGCACCGCGCGCGGCACGTGGCCGTCGACGGTCAACAGCGCCTCCAGCGACTGACCGATCTTTCTCGACAGATCCGCAACCGACACACAATCGGACGCATCGACCGACACGGCTTCCCAGCGCAGCACGTCGAGATACAGGCGCTCGACCTGCGTCTTGCCTTGCTCGACCGTCACGAGCACCGCGCCGCGCCGGCCCGTCTCGCGGATATGGCGCCCCTGCAGGTTGCCGGGAAACACGACGGTGGACGCGCCCGTCCATTGCTGGAATTCGTGCACGTGACCGAGCGCCCAGTAGTCGTAGCCTTTCGCGTGCAGTTCGGCCAGCGTGCACGGCGCGTAGTTCGCATGCGCCGCATACCCTTCGAGCGCCGTGTGCAGCACGCCGATGTTGTAGTACCCGGGCACCGGATCCGGATAGCCGATCGCGAGATTGTCGACGACCGCCTTGTCCTGGAAGCTCTGCCCGTGCAGCGCGACGTCGAATTCCGGCAGCCTGAAGGTTTCCGGCTTGCGGTGGCCGAACACGGTGACGTTGTCGGGCAGCGTCAGCTTCTTCGTCATCTCGCTTTCGGCATCGTGATTGCCGCCGAGCACGAACGCGCGGATGCCGGCCTTGCGCAGGCGGCCCATCTGCTGGCCGAAGAAGATGCCCGTGTTGTGATCCTTCCAGTCGCCGTCGTACAGGTCGCCTGCGATCACGAGGAACGCGACTTCCTCTTCGATCGCACGATCCACGAGTTGCCGCAGCGCCTCGCGCGACGCGTTGCGCAACTGCGCGGCCGGCGCGTCGGGATATGCGCTCAGGCCGTGCAACGGGCTGTCAAGGTGAATGTCTGCCGCGTGGATGAACTTCACGAAGGTTCCTCTGTTTCATGACGAACGGGCGACGCCGCTCGCACGGCCCATGCCGTCGTGCGTCGTCCCGGTAGCCGCCGGGCTTGCCGCTGCACTTGCGACGCGCGTCGGACAGGGTCGCGCTGCCCGCTGCAAGCGGGTCGGGATGGTACCTGAAAGCGGTAACGACATGCGTTCTCCATCGGTGCGGATGGCGGGGAAGCACGCGATACCGATGCGAACCGACATTGTGCCGCAGCACGAGCGGGAGGCAGCGATACTGCGCCGCTGAAGAACGGGCAGCGCACGAAAAGACGGCCGCGCGATCGTCCGGTCGCGCTCCGGACCGTGTTTCAATCGAAACGAAACGGGAACGGCGTCGAACGGGCAGCAGGAAAGCACACAGGATTGCCCCGCGTGCGTCACGATGCCCGCGGGGCGCTCAGTCGCCGCGCGGGACCGGCGGCGGCGCATAGCCGCTATCGTTGCCGGGAAACGGATTCGCGTTGCGGCGCAACGCGTCCTCGTCGCGTTCCTTCTGCGCGAACAGCGCGACGCCGATCACGCCGACGTTCGCGGCATCGCCGTACTTCGAATTCGCGACATAGCTGTCCGGCACGGCCGCGAAACGGAACGCGGCGACTTCGTCGCGGCTCTTGCGGAAGCCCTCGATCGTCAGCGTACGGCCCGGATACAGCACGTAGCCGCCGTTCGCATAGCTGCCCGGCCGCCCCGACCGCACGTCGAGCCCATCGACCGTCGACACGACTTCGAACGCGCGCCGCCCCTGGTTGCGCAACACGATCATGTAGCGCGAACCCTCGCCGCCCGCCATGTGCCAGCGGCCGTCGCGGCGCGCGAGACGCAGCGGCGCGCCCTTCTCGTCGGCAAACGACAGCGCGATGTCGCCGTTCGCAAGCGCGACGCGGGTCGGCAGCCGGCGCACCTGCGACGCGGGAAGATGGCCGGGCAGCACGTCGTTGTAGTAAACCGACGCGAGATCCGTCGGCGACGTCGGATCAGCACGTTCGAATTCGACCTGCCGGGTTTCGGATCGCACCGACTCGCCCCACGCGGTGCCGAGCCCGCGGCGCTCGCTGCCGTCCGGTGCGGGGGCCGACGCGGTAGTACCGGGAGGCGGCGGGGGCGGCACCGCACAGGCGGCCAGCCAGAACGCGCAAGCGAGCGCGAAAAGACGGAACACAAAGGTCATGACGTGATGCCTCGGAATGTTATCGGACCGCGCCGGGCAGGCCGGATCGGCACTTTTGTATCGTCTGTCGTCACGGGTATCGATCGGACATGCCGGCCATGCCGGCCGGCGCTGCCATCGCGGCGGCCGGGAGCCACGCTATTTAAGCATGACGCGCGGGCATTGGGCAGGGGGCGCCCCTCGATCCGGGAATGATCGAGCGCGGCACCTTGGTGATGTTCGCTGGAGATATTTTTTCACCGATGGAAGCGTTGCTGCCGGGCGATCCTGCGCACGCACACCGTCGAAGGCGCTTCAACCGCTCGCGATCCGAGAACACGGTCGGCAGACACCGTTTCGATGACGGCTCGACCCGCCCGACTTGCAAGACGGCAACGCATCGCTTTCGCGCAATGCGGGAACCGGCGCGACGGCGGCCCCGCCCTCCCGGCATCGACTATTCGACGACGCCGACTTCAGATCATCGTCTCGCGCTCGGCTGCACGGGCGAACCGCGGCTCATGCGGTGACCAGCCTTTCATGCGGTTGCTCGAGAAAACCGTCTTCGTAGAAGTAATCGAAGAACGTGCGCAACCAGTCGTTGGCTGGACGCAGACTCGATGCGAGCACGTCACCCGCGAGCCGCTTCAGCTGGGTGACGTCGATCGGAAGAATGCGCCCGACCGTTGGATCCGCAACGGGATTCAATTTTTTGAGTACCGGAATCAGCATCGAAAGCGGATGCGCTGGATCCTGCCGGACATGTTCCGCCAATGCCGCGAGCCACGCGTCGTAGCTCATCCGTTCGATCGCAAAGCCTTCGTCTTCGATGAAATCGACGAGCGCGTCCAGCGAGTTCCAGCGCGGGTTGATCACATGCACGCCATGCCCCGCGGCAGTCGGGTCGAGCGACGCGCGTACGATGATCCGGCTGACGACGTCGACGGGCAGGATGTTGTCGAACCCGACGTCGCGCGGCGCCTTTCCGAACAGGATGATGCCCTTGATCAACCGACAGAACAGATCGTCCAGGTTCATCCGCCCGCTCGCGGCATGCCCGACGATCCGCGCCGGACGATAGACGGTGACGGGAACGCCGCGCGCGTGCGCCTGCGCGAGCAACTGCTCGGCGACCCATTTGCTTTGTTCATAGCCGCTCGTCAGGTGTTCGTGGAACGGCACCGCGAGCGTTTCCGGCAACGCATCCGAATAACGGTCGAGCGTGCCGACCGTGGACACGTAGTGAATCGGCGTCACTCGATGCAGGCTCGCCAGTCTGACGATATCCTGAGTCGCGAGCACGTTGACCTGCTTCAGCGTCGCGTACGGATAAACGAAGTTGACCAGCGCGCCGTTGTGGTAGATCGCATCGATTTCACGCGCGAGCGCGTCGAATGCAGCCGCCGACAAACCCAGGTTCGGTTCGCCAAGATCGCCCGGCACGGCCACGATCCGTTCGCGGTACTGCGCGTCCCACAAGCCATGCGACCGCATCGCGGCCTCGATACGTCGTACGCCGGCGGCCGGATCGTCGGCGCGGACCACGCACATCACGCGCGCGTCGGTCGTCGCGAGCAGCGTATGAAGCAGGTGCACGCCGAGGAAGCCCGTCGCGCCCGTGAGCAATACCGTGCGATACGGGCGCAACACATACGGTTGCCGGGTCTCGATTGCCGGGTCGAGCCGCGCTTCACCCGACAAATCGACGGCCGGCGTATCGCGACGCACATCGCCATTCGCGATACTGGCAGCCAGGCCGGCGATCGTCGGCGCGGCCAGCAGCGTTTCCATGTCGATCGGGTGCTGAAGCCGCTCGCCGATCTGATACAGCATCACGGTCGCTTGCAGCGAATCGCCGCCGAGATCGAAGTAATTGTCGTGAATGCCGATACGTGGCTGCTTGAGCAACACGCACCAGATGTCGTGGATCGCCGTTTCCACGATGTCGCGAGGCGCCGCATGGCGATCATGCTGGCGAACCTCCACGTCACCGGAAAGCAGCCTGACGCGATCAATCGTTCCTTTCGCGGAACGCGGCAGAGCGGCGAGCGCGACAATTGCGCCGGCGGACAGTGCCGGCATGCCGCGCTTCCCGGCCAGTCGGCGCACGATGTCCGCGGCGTCGGCCGTCGCGTCCTGATGGAACAGCGCATGGTCCCATTGTCCGTTTTCCGCGATCCGCTCCACGAGCGCGACCTCATCGACACCCGCCTGCCGTGCAACGTCGGCCTCGAAATCGAGCCAGTCCGCCGTCGTCTCTTCGGAACACGCGCGTCGGTCGGGCAGCCACGTATGACAGCCATGCTCCGTGTGCCACGCGTCCAGCGTCGTGCGCAACCACGTACCGTTGCGCGTGACGGTCAGGCTGTCCCGGTCCGGCTTGCCGTTGCGCAACATCAGATCGGGCACCGAATGCCCCGACACGACGAGCGTACCGAGCGCATCCCCACCCGCCGGGTTCAGATGGGTGTCGGCGACGAACACGGATTCGCTCGCCGATACCACGCCCGATTCGACGCGATCGAATCCATCGGCCGACGAAACCGCATGCGGGAGCGACCACGCAGGCCAGCACAATCGCCGGAAGCGTTTTGCGCCGGGTGCGAGCTCGGCGAGTCTCGCGGCGTCTTCACGCGTCAACGAGCGTGCATCGGCCATGACCCAGTCGGTGCGAAACGCGCCGCCCGACAGCATCGAGGAGGCGCGGACGATATGACGCGTCGCTTCCGGACTCAGGACGATACCGTTCCAGCGCGCATCCGGAGACGCCGCTCGCCGCAGAAACGCAGGATCGCCGGCGTTCGAGATCTGGTGCAGCGACAGTCCGGCACTCAGCGCGCCCAGTACCGTCCACAACGCCGTATGCGACAGCGGCCCGTCGCCCAGCGCAACGTCCCGTGATGCGCCGGCCGGTACCGTCGCTCCGAACGCGCGCGCGGCTTCGACAAGCTGGGCGTGCGTATAGCGCATGACGCGCCAATCGCCGTCGACATCGCGCCGCAGCAACGAACAGGCACCCTGCACCGGGTCCGAAAGATCGTCGAGCGCACCGTCGATTTGCCCGTACATCGGGTCCCGCTCGTCGAATACATAACACATGACGCCGGTCAACGGCGTATGCTGCGCAGTCGTCACGCAGCTTCGCAGCGGTTCCGGCGACCAACCGCCATCGACGATCGCATCGAACGCGGACGACGGCAGATTCGGGTCGGTCATCACGCAATCGATGCCATACGTCAGCCCGGACAGCAGCAACACCAGCCCCGAGACGGGGTCATCGCATGCAATCAGCACACGCTCGCCCGGCCGATAGCCGAAACGCCGCCATTGGCGAACAGCACGCTGCACGCGATCGGCAATCGTTCCATAGGTGACGCCGTGCGCGCTATCCGGCGACTCGCGCCCGTCCAGTCGGGAAAAGGCAATTCGATCCGGCGTGCGAGCGGCATGCGCGGCGATATGCGCCGACAACGTCGCGTCGCCAATCGACGCGGGTGCGGATGCACCGGGCGTCGCGCCGGTACCCGTCGACGATCGCGCATCGAGCACCAGATCGCACACTTTTCGCGGGGTCGCGTCGACCAGGACTTCCAGGAGTCTGCGGTATTGCGACGTCATGCGCTCAATAAACGCCGTGTCGAATCGGGCCGTGTCGTAGGTCAACTGAATCGTCAGCGTATCCGTCGGCAATACGATCAGCGCCAACGCGTAACTCGTTTCCTCGACGGCGCGCGGGTCGTCGATCCGCCACCCACAGCTCGCCGCGAGCCGGTCGAACGCATCCCGGCCCGGATAGTTCTCGAATACGTAAAGCGTATCGAAGAGCGATTGCTGGCGCGGCACTTCGCTGCATTTCAATACGTCCGCGAGTGCACTGTGCGCATGCTGTTCCAGCCGTTGCGTATCGGCTTGCAAGCGTCGCAACCAGTCGGCCGTATCGAGCTCGCCGTCGAGCGTCGCACGCCACGGCAACGTGTTGATGAACAGACCGGCCATGCGTTCGATACCGTCCACCTCCGCGGCACGCCCCGATACGACGATGCCGCCGACGACGTCGTTGCAACCGGCGTAGCGCGCAAGCAGCATCGCCCACGCGCCCTGACAAAGCGTATTGAGCGTCACCCGGGCGGCGCGGCATGCGCGGCCGGCCGCCTCCATCCATCCGGCCGGCATCGTGTCGGCCCGAACCGACAGCGTGCGACGCGGCTCGGCGCCGCCGGCGGCACCGTTTGCCGGCGAGGGAAATACCGACGGCGCGAATCCTGCCGGCCTGCGATAGCCGCGCAACAGATCGCGCCAATAGTCGAGCGAACTGTCGCCATTGCGTGTGCGCAGCCACGCAACGTAGTCGCGATAGTCCCGCGCGAGGGCAGGAAGCGGCGCATCCGGACGGGAATAGCGCTGGAAAACCTCGCCGAGCAGCAACGGCATCGACCAGCCGTCGAGGATCGCGTGATGATAGGTCCAGAGGAACCGATGCCGTTCGTGACCGAGCTGGATCAGCGTGACGCGCATCAGCGGCGCGACGCTGAAATCGAAGCCACGTGCGCGGTCGCTCGCCAGCAGGTGTTCGAATCGATCGGCTTGCTCGTCGGCCGCTCGATCGCGCCAGTCGATCACCTCGAACGGCAATCCGACCTTATGCCGGACGACCTGCAACGGATTCTCTTCATGCAGGCGAATGAACAGCGTCTTGAGTGTGTCGTGGCGATGCACGACCGCTTCCCACGCGCCGCGGAATCGCTCGAGGTCCAGCGGGCCGTGCAACACGCAGGAAAATTGCTCGACGTAGATGCCGGAGGCCGGGTCGAGTCGCGAATGGTGAAGCATGCCTCGCTGCAGAGACGTAAGCGGGTAAATGGTGTCGACGTTTCGGGTCATCCTGGATTCCTGGTGCGGTCATGCTCGACGAACGCGCGCTATCGCGCGCCGCCGCGTTCAGCGCTCGAGTGCGTCGATTTCTTCCAGCAGCGCGTCAAGCGCGTCCTGGTCGACATCGAGTTGGGGAACGTCGTCGGGTGTCAGACCTCCCACCCCGTCGGCGCTGCAATGGCGAATCAGCATCGTCAGCGCCTCTTCGACGCGGCACATGAGGCAGCCGATGCTTTCGTCGACGCCCGGCACCCCGAAGAAGCTGGACTCCACGGTCAGCCTGCCGCGCGACACATACGCGACGACGTCCAACAGGTGCGTGCGCCGCTGGCGCGGGTTGCGGATGCCCGGCGCCGGTTCGGGCGGCCCGCCGTACAACGGCGACGACGGCCCCGACAATTGCTCCAGCTGACCGAGGTAGGTAAACAGGATCGGCGCACGCGGAAACGACGTCAGCGCATCGGCGCCGGCCTGCGGTTTCGTGTCGAGATAGCGCAGAACGCCATAGCTCGCCCCCTTTCTCGGCACCTCGCGCAGCCGGGCCTTGACCGACTTGACGAGCGCCGACGGGTCCGCGGCGTTGACCGGCGTGTCGATCAACACCGGATAGATCGACGTGAACCAGCCGACCGTGCGGCTCAGGTCGATCGCATCGCCGAGCGCGTCCCGGCCGTGCCCCTCGACATCCACCAGCAACGCATCGCTGCCGCTCCATGCATGGAAACCCGCGTGCAACGCGGCGATCAGCAGATCGTTCGCGTCGGTGCCATAGGCACGCGGCGCCGTGGTTCGAAACGCGTGCGTCAGATCCGCATCGAGCGTGATCGCGCAACTGAGCGACGAATCCTGATAAGCATGCTGAACGATCGATGTCAACCCGTGACGCATCAGCGCCACCCGCTTCGGCCCGCCCAGCGCGTCGCGCACCTGTGCGTTCACATTGCGCCAGTAGAGGCGATCGTCGTCGAGCGCGTCGCCCTGCGCCAGCGCAAGCCACTGGTCGACCCAGGCCTTCACGGAACTCGTCTTCAGCGGCAACGCCGCGGCCGTGCGGGCGCGCAACCGCAGATAGCAATCGGCGAGGTCCTGCAGCAGGATGCTCCAGGACACACCGTCGATCGCCATGTGATGAACGACGATCAACAGCCGGCTGCTCGACACGCTGGTGCTCTCGAGCCACCTGACCGCCATGAGCCGCCCCCCTTCGAGGTCGAGGCTGCTCTGTGCGGCGTCGATCGCGCCGCGCCACATGCGTTCGCAATGCCGGCCAGCCGGGTCGATACACCGAACGATCGCAAAATCGACGGCATCGGAGCCGCCGTCGCCGGCAAACACGTGCCGCATTTCGTCGCCGTGCGCGACGAACCGGGAGCGCAGCACGTCGTGATGGCGCATGACGACGCGAATCGCCTCGGCCATGATGTTCGCGTCGGGCGTCTCGTCGAGCGGAACGAGCAGCGCCTGGTTGAAGTGCGAACGATCGACGTCGACGCGCTCGACGAACCATTGCGCCGCCGGGCCAAGCACCGTCTCGCCATGCACCGGTCCCTGATCGACATCGAGACCCGGCGTTTCGCGCACCACCGTCGACAGGCTCGCCACGGTCGTATGCAGGAAGAGGTCCTGCGGCTTCAAATACATGCCGTCCAGCGCGGCCCGCGATACGATGACCGCGGCGAGAATCGAATCGCCGCCCAATTCGAAGAAATCCCGATCGACGCCGACCGACGGCTGGCCGAGGACATCGGCCCAGATCGCGGCGAGTTTGCGTTCGATGTCGGTCGACGCGCTACGGTCGGCCCGCTCGCTTGCGCGAGGCAATGGGAGCCCGCCTGCGTCGAGTGCGCCGTCCGCGTCGAGCGGCAGCCGGTCGAGCACCATGATCGCGTCAGGGTGCATCGAGTCCGGCAACGCACGCTTCAATGCCGAACGAACCGCGTTTTCGAGTGCATGCGCATCCGCGGGGCCGTCATCCGCGACGAGATAGGCGACCAGCATTTCCTGCGCGTCCCGAACGACGCACGCACAGGCGACGGCGGCCACACCGGGGATCGCGGAGATGGCCTGCTCGACCGTGCCGATCTCGGTCGGCACGGGCCGGTGACGCGCGACCCGTGCAGAAGGATCGGCGCACAGCAAGTCGGCGCCACGTCGGACGACCGACACGCCGGTGGGTATCAGCGTCCTGTCCGGGGGCGCGGTTTCGAGCGGCGCTCCCGCACCCGACGCGCGGATCGACGCGCCGTCGAAGAAATGCAGTGTTCCGGCCTGACGATCGTCGGCGAAACTGCCGGACGATCCGAGCGCGAACGCAACGCGTCCCGGATACGACGGCGCCAGCAATTGCCAGCCGTCCGGACCGGCCGCGAACGCACACAGCGCCGAACCGGTGTCCGCGTGCCGAACGGGGACGAAGTACGCCGCTGCGGGTATCCGGTTGGCCGCGGCGAACGACTTCAACGTATGCGGATGCTCGCCGTACGCGACCAGCGTGCGTGCCCGCTCCATGCCGGCGACATCGGCACGTTGCAACAGAAGCGACGGCAGGAGTAGCGACGGGCCGCCCGCGAGCAACCGATCGAGTTCCGCGTACGCGATGTTCGCGGTCGCCGGGTCGCCGGAAGCGAGCGCGCCAATGGCGGCCTGCTCGGACAGTCGAGCCGTGCCGCTGACAAGCACGACCTGTGCAAGTGCCGCTGCCGACAGCCAGTCATGCGCTCCATGCGGAATGAGCGCCGTTGCGTTGGCGTCGAGACGGAGCAATTGACCGACATAGTCGAGCAGCGGCTCGACCGCCGACGCGTTGCCTGCGGCAACGCCGTCGGCGCGCGCGGCGACGTCGCGCGCATGGGCCACTTCGATCGCATCGATTTCCCAGCCGGACCACCCGTCGCTACGACCGCGGCACACTGCGTCGGCCGTGTCGGCCGACACCGTATAGCACGCGCCGACGGCGCGGATCGCGAGCAACGCGACCGCGCGCTCGGCGACACTTTGCAGTCGGAGTTCGACACGTTTTCCGACACCGATCCCGAGCGCATCCAGTTGCGCACGGACGGCGCGAACCGCATCGCGGACCTCGCCGTCGGTGATCGCGCGACGATCGAATTGCCAGACGACGCGCGAGGCATCGCGCTGCACATCGGATTCGGCATGGGCCGCGCGGCGCACGAATGCGACGGCCGCGGCAATGCGGTTTCGCGCATCGTCGATCGGCGCGGTCGCAAGTGTGTAATGGTGCAGAGAACGGTTGGTGTCAGCCACCACCTGCTCCACGAGATGCGCGTACTGGCTCGCGAATCGCTCGATCGTTCCGTCGTCGAACAGATCCGTATTGAACGTCCAGGCGGTCAGATATTCGTCACCAAGATCCTGTACGTTGAGCGTCAGGTCGTGTGTCGCACCGCGCGTACCGGTGCTCGATGCGGCGAGACGCTCGCGATAGAACGGCACGCCGCTCCCGCCTTCGGCAGCGAAATCGCCGCGGGCCTGGTTCCAGTTGTACATCACCTGGTAGATCGGCGACCGGCTCGGATCGCGTGCCGGACGAAGTGCATCGACCAGCAGCGGAAACGGATAATCCTGGTGATCGAGCACGCGCAGCATCATCTCGCGCGTGCGCCGCAGCAGGTCGTCGAACGAATCGTCCGGTCGGACTTCGCACGCGAGCACGACGGTGTTCACGAAATGACCGACCACGCTCTCGCTGCCCGGCGCGTTGCGCCCGGAAGTCGGTGCGCCGATCATCAACCGCCCCTGCCCGGTATGCAGATGAAGATGCAACTGGTAGACCGCGAGCAGCAGCATGTATGGGGTCACGCGCAGCAGTCTGGCCGTGTCGCGCACCTGGTGCGACAGTGTCGCGCCGAGCGACCGGTCGGATACGCGGCCATGCTCGGTTTTGCGCGGCGGGCGCAACCGGTCGGTTGCCAGGCTCAACACCGGGAATCCGTGTGCCAGCTCGCGCCGCCAGAACGCCGCGAGATGCTCGCCGTCCGCGCCGTCGAGCCGTGCGCGCTCGTGTTCGACGCAATCCTTGTACTGCACCGGTAGAGGCGGCAACTTCAGCGGCTCACCCGCGCAGGCGAGCCGGTAGAGCGTGCGAAGCTCGTTGAGCAGGATCTCGAGCGACCAGAAGTCGGCGGCGATATGGTGGACGTTCAACAGCAGCACCGTGCGAATCGCGTCCGCGCCGTCCCGCTCGTTCAGCAGCAGCTTGAGCCGGATCGGCGATTGCGTCAGGTCGAACGGGCGATTCGACTCTTCGTCGATCCATCGGCGGATGGCGGCTTCGTCAGCCCCAAACACGCGATCGACCGAGAACTGCGCGCGCGCTTGCGACCCTACCTGCTGACGCGGCTCGCCATCGATCACGCGGTACGCGGTGCGCAGGATCGGGTGGCGTGCGATCAGATAGTCGACGCAGCGACGCAGCACGGATATGTCGACATCGTCGTCGATGCACGTCGCGTACGTCACGTTGTATGCCGCGCTGTCGGGATTGAGCTGATGTAGCGACCAGAGCGATTTTTGCGCGAACGAGAGCGGATAGGTGCCCGCCGTTCCCGCGAATTGCTCGAGCAACGCGATGAGCGTCGCCTTATGGGTCTTCAGCTCGTCGACGAGCGCAGGTGTCACCGCGCCCTTCGGCGCCTTGTATTGCAACTTGCCGTCCTGGGTCCAGAGCTCGATTCCGCGCCCCGCCAGTTCGTTGATGAATTCGATCGAGCTCACAGCTCCCCTCCTTCCATTTCCACGCCGAACGTCGCTTCGCCCGACACCACGTCGATCCGGTCCGCGACGCGCGACGGTGGTGTTCCGTCGAGCGACCGCGACTCGCTATGGTCGAGCGTAGCCACGATCGTGCGCACGACGTCGTCGACGGTCGCGCCCTCGAGCAATCGCCCGAACGGAACATCGACGCCCAGCTCGCTACGCAATGCATTGCGGAATTCCGCGGCCATCAGCGAATCGAGCCCGAGCTCGATCAACGGGATATCCGGCGCGATCCGCGCGCTCGACGTATGCAGGGTCGCGGCGATTGCGTCGGTCAGGTGTCCGCGCAACAATTGCATGCGCTCGTCGTCCGGCAACCCCGCGATGCGCTCACGCAAGCCGTGGCCGGTACCGGTCGGGCGATTCGCCGGCGACGCGGGCGGCACGAGCTCCGACAACAACGTCGCCATCGCGCGGCTCGGGCTGCGCTTGATCAGCGTATCGACTTCCACGTTCCAGATCTGCGTCTGCCCGTCCGGTTCGGCTACCAGCGTGTCGAACAGGCGCAATGCGGCGTCCGGCTCGATCGGCTCGAGACCGAACGATGCGATGCGGCGCAGTTGCCGCGCGTCGAGCTGGTCGACCATCCCGTTGCCGCCCCACAGGCCCCAGTTCATCGTGTGCCCGGGCAGGCCGTCCTGATTGCGCAAGGCCGTCAGCGCGTCCACGTAGGCGTTCGCGGCGGCGTAAGCGCATTGCCCCGGGGAGCCGATGCAGGCCACGATCGACGAAAACGATACGAAGTGCCGCAGCGGCAGATGCGCGGTCGCACGATGCAGATTCAACGTCCCCGCGACTTTCGGCGCGAGCACCTTCAATACGTCGGTCATCGCCTGGGTCGCGAGCAGGCCGTCGTCAAGCGTGCCCGCCGCATGCAGGACACCCACGAGCGGATGCGCGGAATCCGCTTCGAGCGCATGGACGAGTGCGTCGGTGTCGGCGGCCGACGCGACGTCGGCCGCCACGAATTCGACGATCGTGCCGTGCGCACCGGCGATCGAGGCCAGGCGAGCGCGTTCGCTGTCAGTCGGCACCTGGCGGCTGGCGGACACGATCTTCGGCACGCCGGTCCGGATCAGTTGCTCGATCACCCGCGTGCCGATTGCGCCGCGTCCGCCCGTCACCAGATAGGCGCCGCGCGCAAGCGGCTGCGCCCCGCCGGCGTCGCGTGCGACGAGCCGCGGGACATATACGGTGTCGCCACATGACACGAACTGCGTCTCGCCGGTCGCCGCGGCGCCCGCCAGTGCGGTCAGCGCGCTCGCGCAAGACGTCGCATCCGGCGCCGGCAGATCGACCACGCACACCGGAATGTCGCCGCTCTCGTGCATCAGGCTGCGGGCGACGCCCCAAGCCGCCGCCTGAGACGGCGACACGCGCACGTCGATGCCGGGCACGTGCTGCGCCGCCCGGGTCACGATGCAGACAGTCGGCGCGCCCTGCGGCCAGCGGGTCGACTGCACTTCGCGCCAGAAGTTCGCGAAGCGCCGGTAAGCCGTGCCGACTGCAGCGAGTTCGTCTTCGGATCCTGCATCGCCTATCGACGGCCACACGTAGAGCAGCACGGCAGGTCGCGCATTCGGGCCAGCGAGTGCATCGTCGTCGAGCGCAGCACGAATGCAACGAGCGCCTGCATCGTCGTCGAACATGTCCCCCATCGTCAGCGCCGCGATTGCACACGCGTTGCCAGCGTCTTCACATGCGTGCGCCAACATCGCGTCCAGCGCGGAACCGTCGCCGATCAGCACGAAGTTCGCGCGTGCGTCGGCCGCTTCATGTGTAGCCGCAAACGGTCGCCAGACGAGCGTGTTCAGCGCGACTGGCTCCGCAGTCCGGCCAAATCGGCGCGGATCGACGGCCATCAGCCGCAGTCCGGAGACGACGGCGACGCAGGTGCCCGCATCGTCGTATAACGAGAGATCCGCGGTTGCAAGGCTGTGCTTCACCCGGGCCCGCACTGCGCACCACACCGCCCGCACGTCAGGCATCGGGATGCAGGTGATCCGCTCGATGCCGATCGGCACGAAGGCAGTGTTCAGCTGCGTATCCCATAGCGCACCCGCGACGGTCTGAAACACATTGTCGAGCAGCGCCGGATGAACGATGCGTACGAGGCCGTCCGTGCCGTCCGGCTCCATTTCGATTCGGGCCAGCGCCACGTCGCCGCCCCGCGACAGCGCGCGAATCGAGCGAAATGCGCCGCCGTATTCGAGCCCGGTCGCTTGCAAGCGCTCGTAGAAACCGTCGACAGGCAACGTGTCGCTGCATTGCGTGCGCCATTCGTCAAGTGCCGGCGCGTCGGGAACGCAGTGCGTCGTCCCGATCCGCGCGGCGCACTGCACCGTCCATTCGGGTTTGGAAGCTGCCGTGTCGTGACAGGCGTGAATGTCGATCCGCGCGCCTTCTTCGCCGGGATGCGAGGTATCGCCTGCGTGCACGACCGTGCCGAACGTCACCGCGTTGCCGGACTCCAGCGTGAGCGCGTTATCGAACGACACTTCACGCGCGAACAGCCACGGCTCGCTCCCGGATTCCGACTCCGCGCCATCACGTCGCGATGCGGCATCGAGCAGCGCCTCGACGAACCCTGCCGCCGGGAAAACGAGTTGCCCGTGCACGCGGTGTCCGTCCAGAAACGGCAGATGCCGATCGGATACCTCGCTCTCGTAGCGACGGTGGTCCGCCGCCGGAATCGCGAGACGCCGGCCCAGCACGCCGCGACCGGCGGTCCGACGCGTGACGACTGCGCTCGTCAGCACGTTCGCCCGCTGCGTCGGCTTCCGCGCATGCACCCAGTAGCGGTGCGCCTCGAGCGGATACGGCGGCAGCACGCCGCGGCGCGCAGCTTGCCGCATCGGCGCACCGGTTCGGGACCGCTCGTATGCATGCCAGTCGACACGACGTCCGCACATATAGATATGTGCCAATGCACGCAACAACTGCTCGGTCTCGCGCCCATCATTGTTCATCGACGGCAGCGCGATCACGTTGCCTTGTTCTGCCCGCTCCGTCATGCATGCGGTGACGAGGCCTGCAAGCGTCTTGCCGGGCCCGATCTCGACGACCGTCGTCACCTTGTCGTCGAGCAGGGTGTCGACACCCGCGCGGAAAGCCACCGTGGCCCGGACATGCTCGACCCAATACGCGGGATCGCACAGGCGTTCGGCCTCGAATCGGCCCGTCACATTCGAGACGATCGGAATCGCAGGCGCGCGATACCGCACGGTCGCAGCGACGGCGCCGAATTCGGCAAGCATCGGCTCCATCAGCGGCGAATGGAATGCGCGCGATGTCGCCAGCGCCTTCGTCGCGATGTCGCGCGACGCGAACAGCCGCTCGATCGACTCGATTGCGTCGGGGTCGCCCGACACCAGCACGCTCTCCGGTGCGTTGTCCGCGGCGATGGCGACCCGTCCGGGGTAGTCGCGCACTGCATCGGCCACGTGACGTACGCTCGCGAACACCGCGAGCGCACGGCCCGGCGCGGTGAGCGTATCCATCAAACGCCCGCGCGCCGTCACGAGACGGCAGCCGTCCTCGATCGAGAACACGCCGGCGATGCACGCAGCCGCGTACTCGCCGATGCTGTGGCCCATCACGACATCGGGTACGACGCCCCAGTGCACCCACAAGCGCGCGAGCGCGACCTCGAGGGCGAACATCGCAGGTTGCGTGTAACGCGTTTCGTTTATGCGGTCCTGATGGTCGCCCCACAGCACGTCCACGAGCGACAGTTCGCCTTGCGCCTCGAGTTGGCTGTCGCATGCGTCGAATACGTCGCGAAACGGCGCGAAATCCCGATAGAGCTGCCGAGCCATCCCGGCGCGCTGCGCGCCCTGTCCGGTAAACAGGAACGCAAGCCGGTCGCGAACGCTGCCGGGCTGCCCGCTCCGGACCGTCATGGCCCGCGCGGCGTCCGACAGCGCATCGAGCAGCGTGTCGCGGGAATTCGCGACGATCGCCACGCGATGCCGATGGCTGTCGCGCGCGAGACGCAGCGCGCTGGCGACCGCTTCGGGCGCCACCGACACGTCTGCCCGCAGGTGCGCCGCGCAGTCTTCGATCGCCTGCTTCAACATCGGCGCCGTGTGGGCGGACAACGGCCAGATGTCGTGACGCGCGTGACCGGCCAGCGCGACGTCCGCATCGGGTTCCGCCGCGCTCGCTTCTTGCCACGCCTCGACGATCAGGTGTGCGTTCGTGCCGCTCATGCCGAACGAGCTGATCGCCGCCACTCGCCGGCCCGGTCGAGACGACGGCCACGCCGCATGCTCGGTCGCGACACGAATGCCGTTTGCATGCCAGTCCACGTGCGCGGTCGGCGTATCGAAATGCAGGTGTCGCGGCAATTCGCCCTTCTGCAGCGCGCAAACGACCTTCATCAGCCCGGCGACCGCGGCGGCCGATTCGAGGTGCCCGATATTCGTCTTGATGCTGCCGACGTACAGGTCGCCGGTGCGGTTCGTGTCGCGGCAGTACACGTCCTCGAGGGCACGCAGCTCGATCGGATCGCCGAGCGGCGTACCGGTGCCGTGCGCCTCGACGTAGTCGACGTCGGCCGGCGACACGCCGGCGTGCTCGAGCGCCTCGCGAATCACGTCGCGTTGCGCGCGGCCATTCGGCGCCGTCATGCCATTGCTGCGCCCGTCGTGATTGACGGCGGAGCCGCGGATCACCGCCCGGATCGGCCTGCCCTGCGCCCGTGCATCGGACAGCCGCATCAGCGCGACGACGCCGCAGCCTTCGCCGCGCACGTAACCGTCGGCGGCCGCGTCGAACGTCCGGCAGCGGCCGCTCGGCGACAGCGCCTGAAGCTCGCTCAGCGCGATCGTCATCTCCGGCGACAGCATCAGGTTGACACCGCCCGCGAATGCAACATCCGACTCGCGGGTGCGCAGGCTATGGCAAGCCAGATGGACCGCGACGAGCGACGACGAGCACGCGGTGTCGAGATGCAACGCCGGGCCATGGAATCCGAACAAGTAGGAAATGCGTCCGGCCGCGAAGGGCCGCGCGGTCCCGAGCGACGTCTGTGCATAGCTGAGCGTGTCGCCCGCTACGCCTTCGCTGACGCGCGCGTAGTCGTCGACCGACGAACCGACGAACACGCCGGTTCGGTACGACGCGATCGCTTCTCGCGAAAAGCCGGCGTCTTCGAGTGCACGCCAGGTGCATTCGAGCAGCAGCCGCTGCTGCGGATCGATATGCGGCGCCTCGCGCTCCGACACGCCGAAGAATCCCGCATCGAACCGATCGACATCGTCGATGAAGCCGCCATGCCTGCTGTAGCTCGTATCGCGACGGCCCGGCCGCGGATCGTAGATCGCGTCGGTCCATCGATCGGCCGGCACGGGGCCGACGGCGTCGGTCCCGTCCGCGAGCATCGACCAGAGCGCGTCGGCGGAATCCGCCCCGCCGGGCAGACGGCAGCCCATGCCGACGATGGCGATCGGCTCGTTCATCGCGCTGCGCGCTTCGGCCAGTTCGCGTTGCAGCGCGTCTATCTTCAGCAACGCTTGCTTCACGGGAGTAAGGGGCGCGGCGGGCGCGCGATTGGACTCGATCATGTGTACCACTCCAGACGTTCGCGGAACGAGACTGCCGGGGATCGGCTCAGCGCTGCAGCGCTTTCAGCAGCAGCGCTTCGGCCTGCGCGTCGGAGAGCGCCGCAAGCTGCTCCCGGGTATGCGGCGCCTCGGCGCCGCCGACGATCGGCGCGGAATGCGCGTGCGCGGCGGCCGATGCGGGTGCGCCGCTCGATCTCAACGCATCGGCCGCGCCCTGCATCCGCGCCAGATGCGCCGCAAGCTGCTCGACGTTCGAACAGTCCCACAGCACGGCGGCATCGAACGTCAGCCCGATCGTGTGCTGCACCTTCAACGAAAACTGGAGCGCGCTCATCGAGTCGAAACCCATCTCGACCCACGCGGCCGTGCGCGACACCTGCGTCTCGGCGATCTCGAGCCGCTCGGCGACGATCCGTACGATCCGGTCCGCGATCTCGCGCTCGATCAGCATCGGTTCGGAATGGGTCGCGGCTTCGGCGGCAGCCGGCGCCACCGCACCGTCCCGCACAGCGCCCGCACCCGTCGCATAGGCGCCGTCGGTCCAGCTGGCGACGGCGCGCAGTTCGCCTTGCAGATACGCACGACGACACAGCGCGCGCGCGATCTTGCCGCTGGAAGTCTTTTCGATGGTCGCCGGCTCGACCAGCACGATCGCGTGCGGCGTGACCCCGAAGTCCTCGCCGATCGCGACCACCATCGCGCGCAGCGTGGCGTCGAGGTCCAGCGTCCGGCGCGCGGTGCGGCCGACTTCCTGGATGATCACGAGCTTCTCTTCACCGTCCGCTTGCACCGATACGGCGGCGCCGCACCCGCGGCGCAACGCCGGCACGGCGTCCTGCACGCATGCCTCGATATCCTGCGGATACAAGTTGCGCCCGCGAACGATCAGCATGTCCTTCACGCGGCCGGTCACGTACAGGCGGCCGTCGACGATCGCGCCCAGATCGCCGGTGCGCAGGAACGGACGTGCGCCAGGTTCGCCGTCGAAATGCGCATCGAACGTCGACCGTGTCGCTTCCGGGTTGCCGTAGTAGCCCACGCCGATCGCGCCGCCGCGCACCCAGATCTCGCCGACGCCATTCGGGTCGGCAACCGGGCGACCGTCGAGGCCTGCGATCCGGATCTCGGTGCCGGGCGCCGTGCCGCCGCACGACACGAGACTCTTCGCGTTCGCTGCGCCGGGCTGAACCGGTTCGACGAGGCCGGCGGCGAGCTTCACGTTATCGACGTCCAGGTAATGGGCGCCATCGCCGTAAGGGACACCCGATACGATCAGGGTCGCCTCGGCCATCCCGTAGCACGGATAGAACGCCCCCGGAGCGAAGCCGTGCGGGCTTGCGGCGTCGATAAAATCGGTGACGGTCTGACGATGAATCGGCTCTGCGCCGCAGAATGCGACACGCCAGTTGGACAGATCGAGGCGGCCCTCGTCGTCGCTTCCGTCGAGCGCGGCAGCGGCAAGCGCATAGGCGAAATTCGGTCCGCCGGACGTCGTCGCACGGTGTGCGGAAATCGCGCGCAACCATCGGCCCGGCTGCTGGACGAACGCAACGGGCGACATCAACACTACCGACAACCCGATCGACGCCAGTTGCAACGGCATCGACAGTCCCATGTCGTGATACAGCGGCAGCCACGACAGCATGCGGGTGTCGCGATCGTGTCGCATCAGCAGCGCGATCGACCGTTGGTTGTCGATGATGTTGCCGTGCGTGATCATCACGCCCTTCGGCGTGCCCGTCGATCCGGACGTGTATTGAAGGAACGCAAGATCATCCGGCGCCGGCATGCGCGGCAACGCCGACGTGTCGTCCACACCGGCGTCGACGAGTGCTTCGTACGTGACGAGCTTGCAGCCGGCGAACAGCTGCTGCGTCGCGCGCAGGGTCTCGATGGTATCGATCGAGGTCGCCGGCGCCACGATCAACGCGGCGCCGCAATTGTCGGCAATCGCTTGCAGCTTCGCCCATTGCGCGACCTTGCGTACCTGCTGCGGATGATAGGCCGGCACGGCGACGCGCCCCGATGCCAGACATCCATAGAACGTGCAGACGAACTCGGCGCTCGTCGGCAACAGCAGCAGAACGCGAGCGCCCGGCTCGGTCAGTTGCGCGAGCCCGCGCGCCACCCGCGTCATGCCGGCATGCAGATCGCCGAACGTGCTTTCGCTTTCGATCGCTTCGCCGTCGCGCAGGATGGTCAGCGCGATACGGTCGGGGTCCCGCTCGGTGTGATGGGCGAGCGTCTCGATGATGGAAGTCGGTTCGGCTTCCATCTGAAACACGTTCGGATTCGAATGCGTCGTCATGGTCTGTCCAGAATGAGGTCGGTGCGTGCCGTCGCGCAAAGGCGGCGGCTCGCACACGGGGGGAATCTCATGCGTGTCGCAGGAACGCGTCCGCGATCGCGCGGCGATTGAGCTTGAGGTTGCGCGTGCGCAATCCGCTTTCGACGTCGAATGCGCGGTCGGTGAAAATCACCTTCACCAGTTGCCGTTGTGCGGGCAGCGTGCCGTTGACCGCACGGACGAGTTCGCGCAGCGCGTCGGTGACTTCGGGATCGTCCGGCCGGCGCGTCGCGATAACGACGCCGAGCCCCGCTTGCGGGCCCGCCATCACGACGGCCACGTCGACACGCGGATCGCGATACAGCAGCGCCTCGATCGGTTCGGGATGGAATTTCTCGCCGTTGCTCGTGATGATCGCGTCCTTCTTGCGCCCGACGACGTGCAAAAAGCCGTCTCGGTCGAATTCGGCAATGTCGCCCGTCGCTACCGCATTCGGCGCGATGAATGTCGCGCGACTATCCTCTTCCGGCGCATCGAAGTAGCCGAGCGACAGCAGTGCATTCCGTGTGACGACGACTTCACCGTCCTCCAGCAACGAGACGCTGCCCGGCTCCGCCGGCTGGCCGACCGACCCGACGCGTACCCGTCCGGGCTTGTTCCATGCAACCATGCCTGCCTCGGTGATCCCGAATGCCTCGTATAGCTCGATCCCGCAATCCCAGAAGAAATCGAGCGCCGTGCGCTTGATCGGCGCCATCCCGGTCACCATGTAGCGGATGTTGCCGCCGGTCAGCGCGCTCAGTCGCTCGGCGAGCGTCGATGGGTCGCTGCCCGGTCCGGCAGCCGCTCGCGCCAGCGTATGCAGCGTTTCGTACAGCACCGGCGGCGCGATCACGAACGTCGGACGGTGTCGCTTGAGACCCGGAAAGAGTCCGTGGAACGGTACCGACACGAGGTCGATCCCGTGATACAGACAGAAGTAGTACGTCATCCGTTGCTGGTAGTTCGCGAACGGCAAGAACGTCAGGAACCGCTCGCCCGGCGCGACGCCGAATGCGTCGCCATACAGATCGAGCAAGTGCGCGGTACCGCTGCGGCTCATCACGAGCCCTTTGGTCCTGCCTGTCGTGCCCGAACTGAACACCAGGGAATGGGTATCGGGTACATGCTCCACCCGCACCGGCTCGATACGCGCGTGCGAATCGCCGCGGCTGGCGGGATCGATATCCACGACGCGCCCGGCGATCGCGCCGGCGGTATCGAGCCATCGTGCGTCCACGGCCAGCACGCTCAGCTGGTAGCGCTCGATCAACGCGTCGCACGTGCCGAGCAGGCCATCGTTCGGAAAAGCGACCGATACGCAGCCGAGCTCGATGCACGCCAGATCCCACACCATCCACGGATAACCATTCGGCGCCGCGATGCCGACGCGCGCTCCGGGTACGAGGCCGATTGCCTTGCCGCGCTCGACCGTGGCGAGCACGTCTTCGAACAAGTCGTGGAATGTCCGGACGGTTTCGGCACCCTTGTCGTCGACAAAGGTCAGGGTATGACTGCTGTCGCGCAAGCGCGCGACGAGATCGTCGAAGGTCATCATCGGCGTTGTCCCGTCACGCGTGCGCGACGCCCTCCGCGGACGCGTAGTACTTTTGCGCGGCGCTTTCATACATGTTCCAGAACAGCTTGCACGTGTGGCGCACCGCGAACAGCGCTTCCTGTTGCATCTCCACGGTCGTGCACAGGTCGGTCACGAGCGAGATGCCTTCGGCGACGTGCGCGACGTCCTCTTTCTGGTGAACGGAGAAGAATCGCGTGTCCTCCTCGGTGAGCCCGTAGCACTTCGCCAGAATCGAGTGGCGCGCGTCGCCCGCACGGGTTTCCAGGCTCTGCCCTTCGCTCGCGATCATCACCGCGGCGGCGCCGATATGGTAGGTACCCTCGCCCTTGCAGTTCTCGAGGCGATAGTCGATCAATTCGCGCGTGGCCTCGGACGGCGTCCATGCATCGCGCTCCTCGTCACCGATGTTTTGCGCGCGAATGAAGTCTTCCATGAGTTCGACATGGTTCTTCGTTTTCGAGAAGCGCCCGGTTTCCTCTTCGAACAGGTTGTACAGCAGCCGGCGCTTGTGGTCGGGAAACGGGCAGCGGAAGTACAGATTCTCGATGTACTCGAGAAAGTACCGGGTGATCTGGTATCCCTCGAGCGTGATGATCTTCAGCAAGCGCCAGTTTTTCTGAGGCGTGAACAACTCCGCGAAGATCGGATGATCGAGTGTGAGCTGCTCGTCCAGCGTTTCGCGCAGCGCGCGGGAAAACGTCGCTTTGTCCATCAGCACGGCTTCTTTGGTGAGGGTCATGATCGTTCCCTGTCGGTGAGGTAACCGGCAATGTAATGGCGGCTTTCAAGACTGAAACCTGTCCGTTCGGGCGACTGTTTCCATCGCTGCGCCAACCCTGTACGTGAGTGCAGGTAGGCAGTGCGGTGGCTTGACGCTATAAAGCGGAACCCCTACGGCACTTGGAGAATCCGATGGACGACCACGCGAACGTGTTCGCTACGCTTACCGAACTGATTCCGCAGATTGCTGCGCTCGATATTGCGCCGAACATGCTGACGCGGAAAACGTCGCTGACGTCGGATCTGATGCTCGATTCGATCTCGCTGCTGTCGCTGATGGCACTGACCGAGGATCGGCTCGGCATCAGCTTTGCATCTCACACGGAACAGGTCGCGAACCTCGAAACCATCGGCGATGCGGTCGATCTGGTGGAAATGCTGTTGTCGGTGAAAGCGTAACGAGATGACGACGAACGATCATCCGCTCGACACATGCAGGATGCCGACGGCCGGCGGCTACGACCGTGTCTGCCTGCTGGATGCCTGCGATCTCGACGCGCTGCGCGCAGCGGCCGATGCCGCCGGCGATGCGGCATCGGCCGGCGTAGCGACTGCGGCGCTCGACGCGCATACGCGCATCGCTCGACTCCGCGACGCATTGAACGCGCCCGGTTCCGGGCGACTCGCCGTCGTCGTCGACGATCCCGAGATGCGTCGCACGCGCGCATTCGCGTCCTTGCCCCGCATCCTGTCGGCCGCGCTCGACGTTGCTTTCGCATCCGTTGCTAACGCATGCATCGTCGTGCTCGGCGACCCGCTCGCGGACGGCACTAGGGCCATTGGCGAAGGCGATACGCTCTCGCTGGCGTCACTCGACACGCTCGCCGACGCTGTCGCCGAAACCGTGTTCGAGGTACGTCGCCGCGCCGACACGTACTTCGAGCAAGAACCACTGGCGTTGCCTGCCGAAACTGCCGGCACGGCCTGCCTGCTGACGGCTGAAGCGGTGCTGGCCTGGCTCGCGACGGAAGCGTCGCCCGGGCTTCACGTGGTGCGTGGCGATCGGCGTATCGCGTGGCGCGAACTCGCTGAATGCGTCTCGCGATGTGCGCCCATTCCGACGCGAAGCGATGCTGACCAAGCCGGCTCCGATGCCGTTCTCGCGCTACTCGAAACGAACCTGAAGCATGCCGAGCACATGCTCGGATACGCGAATGACGCGCACGTGCCCCCGGCCGACATCCCTTCTCACCGACTGCACTGCGACGGCTTCGACTGGGGAGCCCGGATCGTTTCACGCGTTGCCGCTCACGCGGCCCGGCACGAGCGGCGCGACGCTCCTCGATGGGTCGACCTGCCGTCGGCGCGCCGGATCACGACCGGCAGCGGGCATGGGTATCTCACTGCCGGGCGCGGCCCGCGGGCCATGTTGCTCATCAACGCATTCGGCATCCCGCATGACGTGTGGCACGACTTCGCGGCCGGATTGGCACCGGATTTTTCGCTCTATGTGGCGGACGATGCAAGCGATGCGCCAGGCGATGCAGGGCTGACACGCGCCTATTATTCGAGCCCCGATGCACCGAACCGCTACGCGCGAAGCGTGGCTGAATTGCTCGACGTCGAGGGAATCGACGCGATTCACGTCGCGAGCTGGTGCGGAGGCGCCCGATATGCGCTGGCGCTGGCCCGCGCACTGCCCGGCCGCATCGCGTCGATGAGCCTGATCGCCCCGTCGTTTGCCGGCGCGCAGGACTACGACGGCGCCGACAGCGCCTACGAGAACAATCTCAATACGATGTGCTCGCTCGTCGCGCGCATGCCGAAGGCAGCGGACAGCATGGCCAAATCGATGATCGGACTTCTGGAGAAGCGGGCGCGAAACGACGTACGCGAAGGCGGCCACGCATCGATGTTCGCGCTACCCGATTCGGCAACTCGTCACTGGCTGCACGCGCCGTTCGTGTCGGCGGCGAACATGATCGAATACAGCCAGCAATTGCTGAATTTTCGCGCCCATCGGATCGAAGCCGAACGCGACGGATCGATCGCCGGCATCCCTGCGCTGCTCGTGACCGGGGAATACGACGAAATGACATGCGCGATACGTGCGCGAGCTATTACGTCGGCCCAGCTTCGTCCGATCCGGGTCGAGCTCCAGGCCGGCAGTCATCACATGGTTCACCAGAATGCGGTGCTGCTGGCGCAACTCGTCGGCACGTTCGTCCGCGATCGGGCGCTGACACCCGACGCACTGCCGCATCCGAGACTGCGAGTCCTCCCGGCGGCCGACCGTGGCGAGATGGAGATGGAGTCGGGCGAACTATGACGCACGAGCCTTCCGATGCCCGTTCGGACAGTTACAGGCTCGGGGCATCGATCACTAAAGTCGCACTGTGAAGCAAGCCGGATCACACGCGGCCGATCGCGTCGCGCTACGCGCGAACGACGCACAAGCCAACGCCAACCCGCTGGTCGGAGATTTCGAATGTACGCAAACAGCCTTGTCGAACTGATCGGCGATACGCCGCTGCTGTATCTGAAAAGCCTGTCGAACGAACACAGGCGAATCCGCGTGTATGGAAAGCTCGAGTGCTACAACCCCGGCAACAGCGTCAAGGACCGGAGCGCGCTTCAGTTACTCCGCCAGGCCGAGCGCGGCCATGGCCTCAAGCCGGGCTGGTCGATCGTCGAATCGACGTCGGGCAACATGGGGCACGCGCTTGCGATGCTGTGCGCCACGCGCGGCTATCGCTTCATTTGCGTGCTCGATCCGAAGACACCGAAGACGAATGCCAATCTCGTGCGGGCATTCGGCGGAGAAGTCGAGATGGTCGAACACCCCGACGAGACGGGCAGCTATCAGCGCAAGCGCATTGCGGTCGCGAAAGCGATCGCCGCGAGCGTGCCGAATTGCGTGAACCTCGATCAATACAACAATCCGGCCGCGATCGACGCCCACTATTACTCCACCGGGCCCGAAATCGTCTCCCAGCTCGCCGATCGTCTCGACGCCGTGATCGTGTCCGCCAGCACGGGCAGCCATCTGAGCGGAATCGCACGCTATGTGAAGGAGCGCGATCCGGCCACCCGCGTGATCGGTGTCGAGCCCGACGGCTCGGTCGTGTTCGGCGGCACGTACCGGCCGCATCTGCAGAATGGCGCGGGGCTCAGCTTTCAGCCCGGAAACATCCTGATTCATCTCGTCGACGAAACGATGCGCATCGTCGATCGCGATGCATTCGCCGGCTGCCGTCGTCTCGCGCTCGACGAAGGGTTGCTGCTCGGCGGTTCGTCCGGCGCCATCGCGCAGGCCGCACGCCGCTACGTCGCCACCTTGCAAGGCCCGGCCAACATCGTGCTCGTGCTGCCCGACAGCGGCACCAAGTATCTCGACACGATCTACGACGATCAGTGGCTGGTCGATCATGGCCTCCAGGCCGTGCTCGACGATCTGTACACCTCCCCGACCCCGCCACGCGCCGAAAGCGCCGTGGCCCTCGAAACCACGTGATCCAGGGACACCCATGAACGACTCCATCCGTACCTTGCTTGCCGACGGCGCACAGTATCCGATCGCGTTGCCGAAGGCCAACGCCACGCACGTCACCTATCGCTGGACGAACGGCGTCGACGACGCGTTGGGCGCGCAGATCGTCGAACTGATGCGGCGCACGAGCGAAAGCACGCCGATCATCGGCTTCGCCGAAACGATCACGGACGCGGAAGCGAGCCGCTATCTCGAGGAACTTCGCTCGAATCTCGCCGCGGAAAAGGTTCGCCTGCTGACGATCTTCGCGAACACCGGGCAATTGATCGGCCTGTGCACGTTGCGCCGCAACCTGAACCCAAACAATCGCCATATCACCGATCTCGCGAAAGGCATGATTCACGACGCCTGTCGCGGCGGTGGCGTGCTGCCTGCCGCTTTCGTCGAGATCGCGCTGCAATGCGATCGGGACAACGTCGAACTGTTGACGCTCGACGTGCGAGACGGCACGCCCGCTCACCGCGTATGGGAACACTACGGTTTTCAGACGTGGGGCACGTTGCCGGACTACGCCCGCGCGAACGGGAAGATACATGCCGGCCACTTCATGATGCAGCGCGTGGCGGATCTCAAGGAACGTGCGCTCGGCATGCTGATGGGTCGCGACGCCGGCCGCACCGTCCCCGTCAAAGCATCGGTATGAGCCACGCCATCTACGACGGACCGATCATCGACTCGCACTGCCACATTGCGTCGACGCGCTTCATCCCCACTGCGTTCCTCGAGGGATTCTGCGCCAACGTTCATGTCCGCCTCGTCGCCAATGGCGTACGGAAATCGCGATCGGAACTGCTCGATACCTACCTCGCGCAAAGCCAGGACCACTTCGGCGATGCACTGGCGGCCGACATGACGTCGGCCGGCATCGAACAGGCCGTGGTGTTGCTGCCCGATTTCACGTACGTGATGAAAAGCGATCTCACGATCGCCGAGATGTATGCCGAGCATCATGCGATTCTGCAGCGTCACGGCGAGCGCTTTCACGTCTTCGGCGGCATGGATCCGCGCTGGGGCGCGGATGGTGTCGCGTTGTTCGAGAAAGGCGTCGTCGAGTACGGCTTCTCCGGATTGAAACTCTATCCGCCGTGCGGCTACAGCCCGAGCGACAAGCGCCTGTACCCGCTGTACGAAATCTGTCGCGCCCACCGGTTGCCGGTTCTTCTGCACGTGGGGCCGACCAGCCCGGCGCTCGAGTTTGCGTACTCGCACCCCGATCTGCTCGACCGCGCGGCATTCGATTTTCCCGACGTGAACTTCATCCTCGCGCACGGCGCCGTGCATCACGTCGACGCGTGCGCGAGACAGTGCGCGTATCGACCCAACGTGTATCTCGACGTCAGCGCGTTTCTCGGCTCCCAGCATCCGCAGGGGTGGTCGGTCGCGCTCGCGGAGCTGTTCCGCATGAACATCAATCACAAGATACTGTTCGGCACCGACTGGCCGGTCTTTCGCAACTCGGGCGGCCACCGCAAGGTCATGGAGCAGTTCCTCGCCGCCGATGGCCCGCTCGCCGCGGTCGCGCCGCTGCAACGCAAGTGGTTGATGTCGGGCAATACGCGCGCGCTGCTGCCGGCATCGCGCACGATCGATGCGATCGCGTGATTCCGGCCGTCGCGTGCGACGGCCGTCCCGCACGCACTGCGGGCTCGCGGCTGTCTCGATGATCGGCGCCCTGCTCGTCTGGACCGCATGGCCGGGGCATCGGGCCGACGCGATGGCGGAAACCGCCGACGCGGCGGACCAATGGCGCGCCGACGAACGGGCGCAGCTCGAATCGATGCGCCTGCCCGCGAACGTCGTCAAAATCGACCCGTCGAATCGCGTGGCCGCGTCCGCGGCGGCGGCTCAACTCGGCAAGCGTCTGTTCTCCGATCCGCGGTTCAGCCGAAACGGCGCGATCGCCTGTGCGAGCTGCCACACGCCCGATCGCCAGTTCGAAGACGGACGACCGCTGGCGATCGGCCTGGGCACCGGCATGCGTCGCACGATGCCCGTCGTCGGCACGACCGATGCGCCGTGGCTGTTCTGGGACGGCCGCAAAGATAGTGTGTGGTCGCAGGCGATCGGGCCGATCGAGGATCACAACGAACACGGCGGCACCCGGCTGCGCGCCGCCCATGTGCTTGCCGAGCACTACCGCGATGCTTACGAGCCGCTGTTCGGACCGCTGCCCGACCTGAGCGCGCTGCCCCGTGACGGGGGCCCGCTCGGCACCGACACGGAGAAGGCTGTCTGGCAGGGGCTCGACGAACGCACCCGCGCCGACGTGTCGCGCGTGTTCGCGAATCTCGGCAAGGCGATCGCAGCGTACGAAGCGACGCTGCAGTACGGGCCTTCGCGCTTCGATACCTATGTCGACGGCGTCCGGACCGGCGACCCGGTCAAGCTCGCCGCGCTGACGCCGACCGAAAAAGCGGGGCTTCACCTGTTCGTGAGAAAAGGGCAATGCATGACGTGCCACACCGGGCCCATGCTGAGCGACCGGCAATTCCACAACATCGGCGTACCGCCGCGCAGCGGGACGGCTGCCGATCCCGGCCGCGCGGCGGCGCTCGCCAAGGTGTTGCACGACGAATTCAACTGCATGGGGCCGTTCAGCGACGCGAAGCCCGAACAGTGCGAGGAGTTGCAATTCATCTCGACCGACGACCCGCAAATGCTCGGCGCGTTCAAGACGCCGAGCCTGCGCAACGTCGCGCTACGGCCGCCGTACATGCACGCGGGGCAATTCGCGTCGCTGGAGGCCGTGATGCGCCACTACGCGGACGCGCCCGCGGCCGCGATCGGGCATAGCGAACTGAAGCGGATCGCGTTGTCGGACGAGGAGCAACGGCAACTCGCAGCGCTGCTCGGTGCGTTTTCCGGCCCCGTCGTCGAGCGCTGACCGTCCGCGCCGTCGTTCGTCAGCGCGACGCGTCGCGAACGGCGACGCCCATCACCTTGACCTGGCCGCCGAACGGCAACGCAGCCGCCTGATAGACGGTTCGCGCAGGCCGACGATCCGCGGGAAACAGGTCGGCATAAACACCGTTCACCTCCGCGAGCGCGCCGATGTCGGAAAACGCGATGTCGACGAACACGAGATCCCGTGGAGTGAATCCCGCGGCTTCGATCGCACGGAACAGGTTCGCGAACGCGCGCCGCGCTTCTTCGGCCGGCGTACCGGGCACATAGCGGCCGTCGGCATCCAGCGAAAGCTGGCCGCTGAGATAGCAGGTGTCGTTCGCGACCACCGCATGGCTGATCGGCGACGGCCACTGCGGCAATTCGTTGCCCGAGGTCACAAAGTGTTTCATGCGGTTCTTCTCCTTGATGCAGGTGACGCGGCCCGTCACGCGCAACGGATCGGCATCCGTTCCCGCGTTACAAATAGTGTTTGACGAGCAACTGGAAGAGATTCGACTGCGGCAGCGCGCCGTATTCGGTTCCCGATGTGCCCGCGTTGATCTGCCATTGCAGCGCGACATCGGTTCTGGCGAAGCGATAACGCGCCTCGAGCCAGGTGAGCCGGCTGCGATCGGCGAGGTTCAACCTGACGAAACCGGAGAGATCCAGACGCTGGATCCAGGCGTCCTGCCACCTGACCATCGCGAAGAGCCCGTCGCGGGTCGTGGGTTCCTGCTGGGCGGCCGCCAGCGTTCGATACGCTGCGTAACCGGCCGGCGGACCATTGCGCAGCGCCTGCCATCCCGCACGATCGAGCGCGGCGCCGTCCCGGTCATACTCCAGCGTGAAGGAAAGATTGCGCGACGTCGTGCAGGTCGCGCCGGTTGCGAGTTTCCAACGAAACGCGACATCGCTGTACGGCTGCCCAAGCGCACGCGCGAGCATCGACGGCCCTCGGCCGCCCGACCACTCGACGTATCCGACGCACGCGTTGTTGACGAGATGGACCAGGTTGACGCCGAATTGCGGCGAACTGCCGGGCTTCCCGTCATCGTAGATCACGATCTGCGGCGACAGATCCGAGATGACGCGCTGGCTGAACTGAAGCATCCAGCGCGTGCGCTGATTCGTTGCGCCGAAGTCCGGCGAGAACGATGCGTCGGTTGCGCGATCCGCAATCCGTGGAGCGATGAGCACGCTGACGGAACCGTCGGCCCACAATTGCTGGCCGCGCAGCATCACCGTACCGAGCCGGTTCTCGCGCAGGCTCGCGGGATCCACCGAGGTCACGGAACGGACCGCGTTGTCGCGGAAAAAGTCGGTGGGGTTGTAGCCGGTCGCGACGCCGAGCCGCACATTGACGCGGCCGGCCTGCAGCAGCGTGCTGCCGCCGCCTACGCGGCCGTCCACATACAGTTCCTTCAGCGTGTTGATCGCGCCCGAGTCGCCATCGAAGCGCCACGGACCGTTCAGGTCGAGCCGGTCTGCAAGACTGATGCCCCAGCCGTTCGAGAATGCATGACGCGCAGTGAGGTCGAGCGACAGGCGCGTGGCCGTCCGCGTCCCGCCCGGGCGCAAGGTGGCGAAACGCAGGCCCGGTTCCAGACTGAACTGGTACTTGCCGTCGTCGACCTTCTGCACCGGCGTCGCGTCGGCCAGCGCCAGCCCGGCCTCTTCCGCGTCGTTGGCATGGCATACGCCCGCCATGCTGGCCAACGCGATACAGGCGATGCCGATGCGCGTCATCATTCGGGCTGAAAACGCGCCATGAAATCGGACTGGAACCAGGCATCCGGAATCTCCCGCGCCACGTAGTCCGCATATCGCATCACGGTCACGAGATTCGGATTGAGCCCGTCGATGATCACGATCTCGGTGGGCCGCAACGCACCGAGCTGCTGTTGAAAGCGTCGATAGAATGCCGTCTTGAGAAGCTTGCCGCTCTCGCTGAAGAAACGTGCCTTCACGGGGCGCGAGTCCGTCGTGTCGATCCACATTTCGATCGAGTGATACGTCATGTCGGATACGCTCTGGACCAGCTTCAACCGGTAGGCACGGCGCATCTGGCGCTCGCCGTCCTGCACGTCCTCTTCCGCCTCGACCTGGGCACGATACCCCTGGGCGAAATTGACGGTGACCACATCGCCGTTCGATGCTTGCCCGAGCAGCCGTTGCTGCGGCGAAATGCGGATCGTCGCCTTGCTCGCCGGATCGAAGAACCACAGATCGTTGCCGCTCTTGAGCATCAGCTTGTTCGCATCGCGTGCCGGCGCGGCGAATCGAATCAGGCTGCGAAACTGACCGCTCGTCGGGTTGATCCGCGAATAAGCGGTCAGTGCATTCGAATCCGTTTGCTTGCCATCGGTGTATTGGGTCAGCGTGACGTTCAGCGTAAACGGTTCGCTCGGGTTGCGAACGGCATCGCTCGCGGCGAGGATGCGTTGCGGATCGGGCGCAGCGTGTGCGGTACAGCAGGCAAGTGCGAGGATCGCAGCGGCGCACAGGCGCGCCATCGAATGCGTCTGCATCGGAATCTCCGGGGCAAATACGGAATGACAGGGACGAGTTCGGCTCCCACCCGAAAACGGGTGGAGAACCGGCAAGCTTGGGGAGAAACGGGGCGACGCTGCGGGGTGCAGCTCAGTAGCCTGGATACTGCATCTGCAGTGCGACCCATGCGGCCGTGCGCTTGCCGAACTCGGACGAGATCGCCTTCAGCGATGCGTCGAGCGCATGCAACGGATAGCGCGTGATCGGCGGAGACAACATCCGCGCCGGCGCGTCGACGCCGGCCACGCGGTCGGGAACGATCGTCAACCCGCGCCGGGTGCGCACGGGTTCGCGGTTCGCGGCCACCGTGTAGGCGGTCGAGCGGAACGTCGTGGAATAGGCATCGGCCTCGAGCACGAGCGCGATTTCGTCGACACCCGGCGCGATCGGGATACCGAAATCCTCGTGCGACCAGAACGACACGTAGTTGGTTGCAATCGTCGCCATCGCCGGCAAACCGAGGCTGAAGCGGTCGCTCGCGATCTCGGACGACCATGCAGGGCGTCCGAGCCGCTCGGCGACCTGCAGCGCACGTTCGCGCCCGGCGAGCGCCTCGACGAGCGCAAGCGATACCGGAATCGTCGCGGTGACGCCGGTCGTCGTGACGACCTTGCCATCGGCAACGTAACGCTTGCCGTCGACCCAGCGCGTATCGGCAAACTTCTTGCGGAGATCGTTCATCGAATACCAGTGCCCCGTTGCACGGCGGCCTTCCAGCAACCCCGCACGGGCGACCACCCAGACGCCATCGCACACGCCGATGATCGTCGCACCCTTCTTCGCCTGCTCGGCCACCCATGCCAGCAGCGCCGGATCGCTGTCGCGATGCACGGCCGGCACGATCACATAGTCGGCCCCTTCGGGCACGCGCTGATCGAACTGGGCGGTGGTTTCGTCCGGAATGACGTTCATCGGCGCCGGAAACATCCGGATGGGGCCCGGTTTCGTCGCAAGCGCGACGAGATCCGCCGCGCCCGATTCGGCCACGATGCCATAGGGAACGACGTAATCGGTCAGCTCGGTATAGTAGTTTTCGCCAACGACGGCGACGATCGGGCGCGTGCGCCCGAAGCGCGGCTGATAGGCGGGCAGCCGGTCCGCGCGTGCCGCCGCGGGCGCCGCGACGCCCGGCGCCGACGCTTCGCTCGCCGGCCCCGCGTGGGCAAGGTTCGCGATACCCGATGCAAACGGCGCGAGCAGCAACAGCATCCAGTACAGCATGACTTTTCGCATTGAAGCCTCTCCGTGTATGGAACTCATCCAGTAATCAGGCATGGCGCCCGTGTCGATCGTCACGACGCCACTGCCGGCGGCAGCACGACGTTGAACGTCACGTCGTCGTCGCGCTGCGCGTCCCGGACCTTCAGCGTGATCGTCCACCAGCCGGGCATGCTGAACTTCATCCCTTGCAGTCGATACGTCCCGTTTCCGTTGCCGTCGACCACGCGAGGGCGCGTCGGCAGACCATGCCCGTGCTGAGGCATCCCGCCGCCGACATCGATGCGCGCACCGCGCACCGGCTCCCCCGACGCACGCTTCACGATAACGGTCCACGCGTGGATCCGGTTCAGCGGCGGCGGTGTCGTCGGCGGTTCGAGCGTCACGACGTAAGCGCCCGACGCCGTCGTTTGCGTCAGCGACAGATTCAGACCCGCGGGTGCCGGCTGCTCGGCCGGTGCGCCACATGCGCCGAGCATGACGATGCAACTCCCGGCGAAGGCTAACATGACGATCCGCCGACGAATAGATTTCATCGACATTTCATCGACGCCCGATCCGATCGCTCGATCACGCATAGCGAAGCGCATCGACAATCTCCATTCGCGACGCGCGGCGCGCGGGCAGCAACGCGGAAAGCATCGCCACGACGAGCAGGCCGATCGCGGTACCCACGATCAGGTCGTTCTCGCCCCACACACGAATGATCAGCGGCACCGGAGAGCGGCCCGGCGGCGTCCACGTCAGACCGCTGACGTTGATGATGCCGGCGAGTAACGCCGCGCTGGCAACGCCGAGCACCGCGCCAATCACGCCGAGCAGCAACCCTTCGCACAGGAACAGGCGACGTACGCCCGCCCGGCGCAATCCCATTGCGCGCAGCGTGCCGATTTCGACCGTGCGTTCGAACACCGCCGTACTCATTGTGTTGCCGACAGTGAACAACACGATCGCAGCGATCAGTAGCGCGACAAAACCGAACAGCGTCGCGAACATCGCAAGCGCTTGACCATAGAACGGGTTCAGCGCCGTGTAATCGACGACTTCCGTATCGGTACCCGCGAATTTCGTTTTCAGCAGCGTCTCGATCCTGGCCTTCGCGGCCGGCAAATCGGACGTATGGCGCAACTGGACGACGATCGCCGTCGCTTTCGGCCGCTCGGTGCCGTAGACGAGTCGTTGCGCTTGCGCGAGATGCAGGCCGACGTACATGTCGTCGTATTCCTTGATGCCCTGTCGCTCCGCCTTCACGACCTGCAGTTCCGCCACGTTCGGCGCCCCGCGCGCGGTCGCCGCAAGCAGTTCGATCCGCCGGCCGCCCGTCCCGGCAGCCGGCGCGACGCGCGTACCCTCGGCAAGGGCCGCGATGTCGCCCGGAAGCGGCGAAGCAGGCGTGGTGTCCGCGGACTTCCTGGGCGGGTTGCAGTCGGGTACCTTGAGCGGCCCGCACAGTTCGAGCACGCGCGCGAGGCCGGTCCCGATCACGGCTGCGTCGCCGGTCGTGCCGGTCAGCGCCATCGGCGGGATCGTCACGGGGAAGTGGTAGTCGTTCCAGGCGCGCATCCGGTTCTGGTCGTCGACGCGCACGCCGAGCGCGAGCGCGGTACGCGACAACCCCGCGTCGAAGTTGCCCGCGATACCCTGCAACTGCAGCGTGGGCGTCGCGACGAGCACCATGTTCGCCAGCTCCGGATCGGCCTTCACCGCATCGATGATCGCCTCGTAGTTGTCGATCCCGTACTCGGAAGGATTACCGCTGCCGAACTCGTAGAACCCCTTGCGTTCGATCTGCAGATGGCCGCCGTACTTCACGTAATCGGTTTGCAGTCCGTACGTGATGTTGCGCGTATAGCCGCCGAACAGCAGCACCGCGTGCGCGCCGACGATCATCGCGAGCAAGGTCGTGATCGAGCGGCGACGGTTGCGCAGCAGATTGCGGAGCGCGAGCAAAAAGGTCTTCATGCGAACGCCTCCTGGTCGTCGGTGCGCGTCACGCCGGACACGATCCCGTCGGCAATGTGCACGACATCGTCGCCTGCCGCGATGACCTGCGGATCGTGCGATGAAATCACGAACGACACGCGCCGCTCCCGTTGCAACCGCCGCATCAGCGCGATGATCTGCTGGCCGGTCTTGCTGTCCAGATTGGCGGTCGGCTCGTCCGCCAGCACGAGGTTAGGCGACGCGACGAGCGCACGCGCGATCGCGACGCGTTGCCGCTGCCCGCCCGACATCTGTCCCGGACGATGATGCGCTTTGTCCGCGAGGCCGACCGCATCGAGCATGTCCCGCACCCTCAGCGCACGTTCGGACTCCGTCAATCGCGTGCCCGCGAGAAGCAGCGGATATTCGACGTTTTCGTGCGCCGTGAGCACCGGCAGCAGATTGAAGTTCTGGAAAACGAAACCGAGCCGTCGAGCACGAAAATCGGACAGCGCGTCGTCCGACAAACGACCGACCTCTTCGCCCGCCACGACGATGCGGCCGCGGTCGGGCCGGTCCACGCATCCGACGAGATTCAGCAACGTCGACTTCCCGCTGCCGGAAGCACCGGCAATGACGGTCAGTTTTCCGTCGCGAATGTCGAGCGTGACGTCGCGCAGCGCGGTCACGTTGACGGAACCCATCAGATACGACTTTTCAACGGCTTCGAGTATTACGGCGTTCATGGTTTCGATATACGAAGTTGGCAGGCCGCGACAGCACGGTGCAGGACGATCGCGCAGCGCAGAATACCAACTTGCGTGTAGGGAAAAACCTGTTCGTTGGGGCAGCATCCGGGCGCGCATCCGCTACCGGGATGGCATGTCGCGACCCGCGTTCGCGAACAATCACGGCCGGGGGCGGATCGTCAACCTGTACCGTCGGACGGCACCCGTCGCCGGCCCTTGCCATTACGCTGCACCGTCATCGGCGCGCCGCCTCGGAACGGATCGCGGCCGCGACGCGTCACGACTTCCGCTCTCAATCGGCATGCCAGTCAAAATAACGCCCTGGTTCATCCTGCATCGCCCGCGACCCGCGGCCACGCACAGGCTGTTCTGCTTCCCGTACGCCGGTGCCGGCTCGCTGCTCTATCGGCGCTGGGCGCTCGATCTGCCCGACTGGATCGAAGTCGTTGCGGTCGAACTGCCGGGACGCCAGACGCGCTTCTCGGAAGCGCCGCCCACGTCGCTGGATGCGATGACGGATGCGTTGGCCACCGCCACGAACGGGCTCCTCGACAAGCCGTTCGGCACCTTCGGATACAGTTTCGGCAGTGTCGTCGGTATCGAATGGCTGAGGGAACTCGATCGACGACGGCTTCGCGGGCCCATTCACGCATTCTGCGCAGCGCACCGCGCACCGCATGTTGCCCCTCGTCCGTTATCGATTCATCGGTTGTCGGACGCGGACCTCATCGATTGGCTGAAAACGATGGGCGGCACACCGGATGCGTTGCTGTCGGAGCCGGACTGGCTTCGGCATTTCCTGCGCGCGCTGCGAGCCGATCTGGCGCTCGCCGAAGGATATTGCGCCGATACGCCTTTCGCGTTGCGCTGCGGGTTGACCGTATTTGGCGGCTTGCACGATCCGCATGTCGATATCGACGCATTGCACGAATGGCGCCGCTACAGCGACGGACCGTTCTCGCTTCATCGTTTCGACGGCGATCATTTCTTTATCCATGCCAGGGAGCGCGAACTCCAGGATCACGTTGTCGCGACGCTGGCCGCACACGCATAGTCGCGATACAGGGCACCCGTCGCGCCCGCGTGGCTTGCGAGGTCGTTTCCTCACAGCATCACGCGCTCGATCCCGCCATTGTTCGCGTGTGCGACGTAGTCGGCCATCCAGTTCTCGCCGAGCACCTGGCGGGCGA
>NZ_LPJG01000032.1:0-1175 GCF_001532755.1 Burkholderia sp. MSMB2157WGS
CGCTCGACCGCGAGCGCGACGCCCATCCCGCCGCCGATGCACAGCGACGCCAGCCCGCGCTTCGCATCGCGCTTGACCATCTCGTGCAGCAGCGTCACCAGGATTCGGCAGCCCGACGCACCGATCGGGTGACCGATCGCGATCGCCCCGCCGTTCACGTTCACCTTCGACGTGTCCCAGCCCATCTGCTTGTGCACCGCCAGCGCCTGCGCCGCGAACGCTTCGTTGATCTCCATCAGGTCCAGGTCGCCCGGCGTCCAGCCCGCGCGCTCCAGGCACCGGCGCGACGCCGGCACCGGGCCCATGCCCATCATGCTCGGATCCACGCCCGCGTTCGCGTACGCCTTGATTCGCGCGAGCGGCGTCAGGCCCAGCGCCGCCGCCTTCTGCGCCGACATCACCAGCACCGCCGCCGCGCCGTCGTTCAGCCCCGACGCGTTCGCCGCCGTCACCGTGCCGTCCTTCGAGAACGCCGGCTTCAGCCCGGCCAGCGACTCCGCCGTCACGCCGTGACGCACGAACTCGTCGGTCGCGAACTGCAGCGGCTCGCCCTTGCGCTGCGGAATCGACACCGGCACGATCTCGTCGTCGAAGCGACCGGCCTTCTGCGCGGCTTCCGCCTTGTTCTGCGACAGCGCCGCGAACGCGTCCTGCGCTTCGCGCGTGATCCCGTATTCCTTCGCGACGTTCTCCGCCGTGATGCCCATGTGGTACTGGTTGTACACGTCCCACAGCCCGTCGACGATCATCGTGTCGACCAGCTTCGCGTCGCCCATCCGGAACCCGTCGCGCGAGCCCGGCAGCACGTGCGGCGCCGCGCTCATGTTCTCCTGGCCGCCCGCGACCACGATGTCCGCGTCGCCCGCGACGATCGCGTTCGCCGCCAGCATCACGGCCTTCAGGCCCGAGCCGCACACCTTGTTGATCGTCATCCCCGGCACGGCGTTCGGCAGCCCCGCCTTGATCAGCGACTGCCGCGCCGGGTTCTGCCCGGAGCCGGCCGTCAGCACCTGGCCCATGATCACTTCGCTGACCTGCTCGGGCTTCACGCCCGCACGCTCCAGCACTGCGCGGATCACCGTCGCGCCCAATTCCGGCGCCGCAATCTTCGCCAGCGAGCCGCCGAATTTGCCGACCGCGGTCCGCGCGGCCGATACGATCACTACATCCGTCAT
>NZ_LPJG01000033.1:0-2877 GCF_001532755.1 Burkholderia sp. MSMB2157WGS
GACCTATCAACGTCCTGGTCTCGAACGACCCTTCAAGGGGATCTAGTCCCCAGGGATATCTCATCTTAAGGCGAGTTTCCCGCTTAGATGCTTTCAGCGGTTATCTCTTCCGAACATAGCTACCCGGCGATGCCACTGGCGTGACAACCGGTACACCAGAGGTTCGTCCACTCCGGTCCTCTCGTACTAGGAGCAGCCCCCTTCAAATATCCAACGCCCACGGCAGATAGGGACCAAACTGTCTCACGACGTTTTAAACCCAGCTCACGTACCTCTTTAAATGGCGAACAGCCATACCCTTGGGACCGGCTACAGCCCCAGGATGAGATGAGCCGACATCGAGGTGCCAAACACCGCCGTCGATATGAACTCTTGGGCGGTATCAGCCTGTTATCCCCAGAGTACCTTTTATCCGTTGAGCGATGGCCCTTCCATACAGAACCACCGGATCACTATGACCTGCTTTCGCACCTGCTCGACTTGTCGGTCTCGCAGTTAAGCACGCTTATGCCATTGCACTATCAGCACGATTTCCGACCGTACCTAGCGTACCTTCGTACTCCTCCGTTACGCTTTGGGAGGAGACCGCCCCAGTCAAACTGCCTACCATGCACTGTCCCCGACCCGGATCACGGGCCAAGGTTAGAACCTCAAACAAACCAGGGTGGTATTTCAAGGACGGCTCCACCGAAACTAGCGTTCCGGTTTCATAGCCTCCCACCTATCCTACACAGATCGGTTCAAAGTCCAATGCAAAGCTACAGTAAAGGTTCATGGGGTCTTTCCGTCTAGCCGCGGGTAGATTGCATCATCACAAACACTTCAACTTCGCTGAGTCTCGGGAGGAGACAGTGTGGCCATCGTTACGCCATTCGTGCAGGTCGGAACTTACCCGACAAGGAATTTCGCTACCTTAGGACCGTTATAGTTACGGCCGCCGTTTACCGGGACTTCAATCAAGAGCTTGCACCCCATCATTTAATCTTCCGGCACCGGGCAGGCGTCACACCCTATACGTCCACTTTCGTGTTTGCAGAGTGCTGTGTTTTTATTAAACAGTCGCAGCCACCAGTTTATTGCAACCCCTTCACCCTCCTGGCGCAGGCCAGTCAAGCTACAAGGGCGTACCTTATCCCGAAGTTACGGTACCAATTTGCCGAGTTCCTTCTCCCGAGTTCTCTCAAGCGCCTTAGAATACTCATCTCGCCCACCTGTGTCGGTTTGCGGTACGGTCATCGTTAGACTGAAGCTTAGAGGCTTTTCTTGGAACCACTTCCAATTGCTTCGCTCCCGAAGGAGCTCGCGCCACACCCTTGAATCCCGCGCCCGGATTTGCCTAAGCGCCTTCTCCAATGCAGCGACCGGGACTTCCAACACCCGGACAACCTTCCGCGATCCGTCCCCCCATCGCATCTAACAATGGTGCAGGAATATTGACCTGCTTCCCATCAGCTACGCATTTCTGCCTCGCCTTAGGGGCCGACTCACCCTACGCCGATGAACGTTGCGTAGGAAACCTTGGGCTTACGGCGAGGGGGCCTTTCACCCCCTTTATCGCTACTCATGTCAGCATTCGCACTTCCGATACCTCCAGCACGCTTTTCAACGCACCTTCGCAGGCTTACGGAACGCTCTCCTACCATGCGAGCAAGCTCGCATCCGCAGCTTCGGTATATAGCTTAGCCCCGTTACATCTTCCGCGCAGGACGACTCGATCAGTGAGCTATTACGCTTTCTTTAAAGGGTGGCTGCTTCTAAGCCAACCTCCTGACTGTTTTAGCCTTCCCACTTCGTTTCCCACTTAGCTATATTTGGGGACCTTAGCTGGCGGTCTGGGTTGTTTCCCTCTTGACACCGGACGTTAGCACCCGATGTCTGTCTCCCGTGATTGCACTCTTCGGTATTCGGAGTTTGCTATGGCGGGGTAATCTGCAATAGACCCCCCAACCATGACAGTGCTCTACCCCCGAAGGTGAGACACGAGGCACTACCTAAATAGTTTTCGGAGAGAACCAGCTATTTCCAGGTTTGTTTAGCCTTTCACCCCTATCCACAGCTCATCCCCTAACTTTTCAACGTTAGTGGGTTCGGACCTCCAGTACGTGTTACCGCACCTTCATCCTGGCCATGGATAGATCACCTGGTTTCGGGTCTACGCCCAGCAACTGAACGCCCTATTCGGACTCGCTTTCGCTACGCCTGCCCTATACGGTTAAGCTTGCTACTGAACGTAAGTCGCTGACCCATTATACAAAAGGTACGCCGTCACCCCTTGCGAGGCTCCGACTGTTTGTATGCATGCGGTTTCAGGATCTATTTCACTCCCCTCCCGGGGTTCTTTTCGCCTTTCCCTCACGGTACTGGTTCACTATCGGTCGATCACGAGTATTTAGCCTTGGAGGATGGTCCCCCCATCTTCAGACAGGATTTCACGTGTCCCGCCCTACTTGTCGCACACCTAGTTCTTTCATACTGTTTTCGCCTACAGGGCTATCACCTGCTATGGCCGCACTTTCCAGAGCGTTCGGCTAACAATACAAATAAAGAGTGCAAGGCTCATCCCATTTCGCTCGCCACTACTTTGGGAATCTCGGTTGATTTCTTTTCCTGCGGTTACTTAGATGTTTCAGTTCACCGCGTTCGCTTCACATGGCCTATGTATTCAGCCATGGATACTCCATACGGAGTGGGTTTCCCCATTCGGACATCCCCGGATCAAAGCTTGTTTGCCAGCTCCCCGGGGCTTTTCGCAGGCTACCGCGTCCTTCATCGCCTGTGATCGCCAAGGCATCCACCACATGCACTTGTTCGCTTGACCCTATAACGAGTCTGTCTCATCTTTCGACGCTACAGTCGTTACAGGTTGAGTTCTCGCGT
>NZ_LPJG01000034.1:0-1230 GCF_001532755.1 Burkholderia sp. MSMB2157WGS
TGACCCTGAACCAGAATTAGTCCCGGTCGGAAGTGGAGATTTCCGGCTTGGTTGAGTTGTCAGGCGAGGCGGATTCCCTTGCCTGACGGGCGAATTCGGCGGGTGTCATCCACTGCAATGCGGAGTGGGGACGAACCTCGTTATAGTACGTGCGCCAGTCGTCGATTTTGCTCTGAGCGTCAGCCAATGACAAGAACCAATGCGCGTTCAGACATTCCTGACGGAAGCGCCCGTTGAAGCTTTCGACCTTGGCGTTGTCAGTGGGCGTGCCCGGCCGGCTGAAATCCAATTCAACGCCATGTTCATACGCCCACCGGTCCATTGCCTTCGAGATGAATTCGCTGCCATTGTCGACCTTGATCGTGGCAGGGTGTCCGCGCATAGCGGTGATACGCGTCAGCGCTTCGACCACATGCTTTCCCTTCAGACTTTGCCCGACCTCGATGGCTAGGCATTCCCGGGTGTAGTTGTCGACGACGGTCAGTGTCCGTAGACGTCTCCCGTCGAACAGCGCATCCGCAACGAAATCCATGCTCCAGATTTCGTTGATCGCGGTCACGATATGCTTGGGCTGTCGCAGCCGAGCCGATTTGTTACGTCGTGGCCGCTTATGCCGCAGTGAAAGGCCCTCCGCCCGATACAGCCTGTAGACGCGCTTGCAGTTATCTCGCCAGCCTTCCCGTCGCAGGACCACGTGAACGCGCCGATACCCATAGTGCACGCGCGTGGCGGTGATTTCCTTGATACGCATGAGCAGCGCCGACGAATCACGCGCAACCGACTGATACCGATACAGCGAACGAGACATGCCAAACAACGCGCAAGTCTTCGTCAGGCTGGTTCGATAGCGATCACGCAATTCATCGATCAACATGCGCCGACGGGCAGGCTTCAGAGCTTTTTTGCGAGTACGTCCTGCAGCATGGCCTTGTCCAGGCTCAGGTCCGCCACAAGCCGTTTCAGCTTCGCGTATTCTTCTTCGAGCTGGCGCAAGCGGCGCAGCTCAGAAGGCCCCAACCCTCCGAATTTCTTCTTCCAGTTGTAGAAAGTCGCCTCGCTTATTCCGAGTTTGCGGCAGATCTCCTCGACCTTCGTACCCAGCTCGGCTTGCTTCAGGGCAAATGCGATCTGCTCTTCCGTAAATTTGCTCGTCTTCATGGCATGGCCTTCGTGTCCGCTTGGACACATCATGCCGAATTTCTCTACTTTTGCACCGGACTATTTCTTGGG
>NZ_LPJG01000035.1:0-4109 GCF_001532755.1 Burkholderia sp. MSMB2157WGS
CTGTTCGCGACGAACCAGAGCATCGGCGACCTGAGCGACTCGCTGAAGAACGGCGGCGTGATCGATCCGATCACGGGTCAATCGCTGGCGGTCGTGTACGACAGCGCAGCGAAGGACACCGTGACGCTGGGCGGCGCGGGTGCAACGACGCCGGTTCAGGTGAAGAACGTGGCGGCCGGTACGGACGACACGGACGCCGTGAACGTGGCGCAGTTGAAGGACGCGGGCCTGGTTGCGCCGATCGATCCGACGAACCCGGGTTCCGGCCTGGCTTCGCTGGCGGTGACGTACGACAAGAACGCCGACGGTTCGGCGAACTTCGACCAGATCGCGCTGAAGGGTGGCGCGAACGGCACGAAGATCACGAACGTGGCGGCGGGTGATCTGTCGGCGACGAGCACGGACGCGGTCAACGGTTCGCAGCTGTACGCGACGAACACGCGTGTCGGCTCGCTGGAAGACTCGCTGAACAACAGCGGCCTGATCGATCCGGTCACGGGTCAATCGCTGGCAGTCGTGTACGACAGCGCGGCGAAGGATCGTGTGACGCTGGGCAACGCCGGCACGCCGGTGGTGCTGTCGAACGTGGCGGCCGGTGTGGTCGACACGGACGCAGTGAACGTGGGCCAGCTGAAGGACACGGGTCTGGTCGGCGAAGACGGTCAGGGCAACCTGACGTCGCTGGCGGTGACGTACGACGACGCGACGAAGGCGGGTATCACGCTGGGCAACGCCGGTACGCCGGTGGCGATCCACAACGTGGCGGCGGGCGACGTGTCGGCGACGAGTACGGACGCGGTGAACGGTTCGCAGCTGTTCGCGACGAACCAGAGCATCGGCGACCTGAGCGACTCGCTGAAGAACGGCGGCGTGATCGACCCGACGACGGGTCAATCGCTGGCGGTCGTGTACGACAGCGCGGCGAAGGACACGGTGACGCTGGGCGGCGCGGGCGCAACGACGCCGGTTCAACTGAAGAACGTGGCGGCCGGTACGGACGACACGGATGCGGTGAACGTGGCGCAGTTGAAGGACACGGGTCTGGTCGGTGAAGACGGTCAGGGCAACCTGACGTCGCTGGCGGTGACGTACGACGACGCGACGAAGGCCGGTATCACGCTGGGCAACGCCGGTACGCCGGTGGCGATCCACAACGTGGCTGAAGGCAACCTGTCGGCGACGAGCACGGACGCGGTGAACGGTTCGCAGCTGTACGCGACGAACACGCGTGTCGGTTCGCTGGAAGACTCGCTGAACAACAGCGGCCTGATCGATCCGGTCACGGGTCAATCGCTGGCGGTGACGTATGACAGCGCAGCGAAGGACACCGTGACGCTGGGCGGCGCGGGCGCAACGACGCCGGTTCAGGTGAAGAACGTGGCGGCCGGTACGGACGACACGGACGCAGTGAACGTGGCGCAGTTGAAGGACGCGGGCCTGGTCGCACCGATCGATCCGACGAACCCGGGTTCCGGCCTGGCTTCGCTGGCGGTGACGTACGACAAGAACGCCGACGGTTCGGCGAACTTCGACCAGATCGCGCTGAAGGGTGGCGCGAACGGCACGAAGATCACGAACGTGGCGGCGGGCGCGGTGAACGCGACGAGCACGGACGCGATCAACGGTTCGCAACTGTACGGCACGGCGCAGAGCGTGGCCGATGCGCTGGGCGGCGGCTCGACCGTCGGCGCGGACGGCACCGTGACGAACCCGACGTACTCGCTGGCCGATCCGGCCGATGCATCGCAGAAGCAGGACTACCACAACGTGGGCGACGCGCTGGCGAACCTCGATGACCGTACGTCGCAAAACACGGGCGATATCGGCGACCTGAAGGACAAACTGTCGGATACCGGTCTCGTCGACGGCAATGGCGACACGCGCGCCGTGGTGACGTACGACAAGAACGCGGACGGCACGCCGAACTACGGTTCGGTGACGCTGGGCGACGGCAGCGGTCCGGTGAAGGTGACGAACGTGGCTGACGCAACGGGCGACAGCGACGCGGTGAACCTTGGCCAGCTGAAGGGCTCGGGCCTGGTCGGCGAAGACGGTCAGGGCAACCTGACGTCGCTGGCGGTGACGTACGACGACGCGACGAAGGCCGGTATCACGCTGGGCAACGCCGGTACGCCGGTGGCGATCCACAACGTGGCGGCAGGCGACGTGTCGGCGACGAGCACGGATGCGGTCAACGGCTCGCAGCTGTTCGCGACGAACCAGAGCATCGGCGACCTGAGCGACTCGCTGAAGAACGGCGGCGTGATCGACCCGACGACGGGCGAATCGCTGGCGGTGGTGTATGACGGCGCGTCGAAGGACAAGGTGACCCTGGCAGGCGCGAACGGTACGACGCTGTCGAACGTGAAGGCCGGTGTGGCCGACATGGACGCAGTGAACGTGGGCCAGTTGAAGGACTCGGGCCTGGTCGGCGACGACGGTCAGGGCAACCTGACGTCGCTGGCGGTGACGTACGACGATGCGACGAAGGCGGGCGTCACGCTGGGCAATGCCGGTACGCCGGTGGCGATCCACAACGTGGCGGCGGGCGACCTGTCGGCGACGAGTACGGACGCGGTGAACGGTTCGCAGCTGTTTATGACGAACACGCGTGTCGGTTCGATGGAGGATTGGCTGAACAACAGCGGTCTGGTCGATCCGGTCACGGGTCAATCGCTGGCAGTGGTGTACGACAGCGGAGCCAAGGACACGGTGACGCTGGGCGACGGCAACGGTCCGGTGAAGGTGACGAACGTGGCTGACGCAACGGGCGACAGCGACGCGGTGAACCTTGGTCAGCTGAAGGACTCGGGCCTGGTCGGCGAAGACGGTCAGGGCAACCTGACGTCGCTGGCGGTGACGTACGACGATGCGACGAAGGCGGGCATCACGCTGGGCAATGCCGGTACGCCGGTGGCGATCCACAACGTGGCGGCAGGCGACGTGTCGGCGACGAGCACGGATGCGGTGAACGGTTCGCAGCTGTTCGCGACGAACCAGAGCATCGGCGATCTGAGCGATTCGCTGAAGAACGGCGGCGTGATCGATCCGATCACGGGCCAATCGCTGGCGGTGACGTATGACAGCGCAGCGAAGGACACCGTGACGCTGGGCGGCGCGGGCGCAACGACGCCGGTTCAACTGAAGAACGTGGCGGCCGGTACGGACGACACGGATGCGGTGAACGTGGCGCAGTTGAAGGACACGGGTCTGGTCGGTGAAGACGGTCAGGGCAACCTGACGTCGCTGGCGGTGACGTACGACGATGCGACGAAGGCCGGTATCACGCTGGGCAACGCCGGTACGCCGGTGGCGATCCACAACGTGGCGGCAGGCGACGTGTCGGCAACGAGCACGGATGCGGTGAACGGTTCGCAGCTGTTCGCGACGAACCAGGACATCGGCGATCTGCGCGATTCGCTGAAGGATGGCGGCGTGATCGATCCGACGACGGGTCAATCGCTGGCGGTCGTGTACGACAGCGCGGCGAAGGACACGGTGACGCTGGGCGGCGCGGGCGCAACGACGCCGGTTCAACTGAAGAACGTGGCGGCCGGTACGGACGACACGGACGCCGTGAACGTGGCGCAGTTGAAGGACGCGGGCCTGGTTGCGCCGATCGATCCGACGAACCCGGGTTCCGGCCTGGCTTCGCTGGCGGTGACGTACGACAAGAACGCTGACGGCTCGGCGAACTTCGACCAGATCGCGCTCAAGGGTGGCGCGAACGGCACGAAGATCACGAACGTGGCGGCGGGCGACCTGTCGGCGACGAGCACGGACGCGGTGAACGGTTCGCAGCTGTTCGCAACGAACACGCGTGTCGGCTCGCTGGAAGACTCGCTGAACAACAGCGGTCTGATCGATCCGGTCACGGGTCAATCGCTGGCGGTGACGTACGACAGCGCAGCGAAAGACACGGTGACGCTGGGCGACGGCAACGGTCCGGTGAAGGTGACGAACGTGGCTGACGCAACGGGCGACAGCGACGCGGTGAACCTTGGCCAGCTGAAGGGCTCGGGCCTGGTCGGCGAAGACGGTCAGGGCAACCTGACGTCGCTGGCGGTGACGTACGACGACGCGACGAAGGCCGGTATCACGCTGGGCAA
>NZ_LPJG01000036.1:0-86691 GCF_001532755.1 Burkholderia sp. MSMB2157WGS
CTACGCCGATGATAGTGCGGATTCCCGTGTGAAAGTAGGTAATCGTCAGGCTCCCTAAGCCAGAAACCCCCGCCCGAAAGGCGGGGGTTTTTGCATTGGCGCGGCGGAAATACGCGGTGCAGGCGGAAAGTGTCACCCAGCCTATCGGCGTTAGCACTCCACCGCCGCAATCAATTGCAGTGCCGGACCGTCAATTTAGCCCTCCGCTGTTCTCGAGCACTCCGTGGTTGTGCCCTCCAGAATCTCCCTGCACCTCCACCAACCGTACCATCCGTCTTCGGGATCGATTCCGTCGGTGCTGCACATCCGGCGACGGTGTTGTGATGGCCGGTGATGAGCGATGTTGATCAACGATGATCAATAAACATCGCTTTCTGACGCAAAATCCCCCTTGTCTTGTCGCATCTTCGATGCGCCGCGTCCCGGGCATCACGCAGCGAACGCAGTGCGAAATCGCATAAAAATCTATGCGCATAAAGTTCATTCGCGCGACATGCTCGGCAGAGCAGGGAGTCAGTCCTTCGGAGTAATATCGCCGTTCGTCCCGATCTCACGGTGCTTGGTTGCATCCGCCGGCGGTCGGTGTCCTTTGCATTCCGTCTCCTGCATCGTTCATGACTGACAGCCCCGCTCAAGGTGGTCGGACGACCGACTTCTTGCCCTATCTCGTCGCCGCGACGTTCTTCATGGAGTATCTCGACACGACCGTCATCGCGACCGCGCTGCCGCAAATGGCCAGTTCGTTCGGCGTTGGGCCGAACGCACTGAGCCTCGGGATGACGGCCTACATGTTGGCGCTGGCGGTGTTCATTCCGATCAGCGGCTGGATCGCGGATCGCTATGGCTCGCGGACGGTCTTCGCGAGCGCGATCGTCGTCTTTACCGGCGCGTCGGTGCTGTGCGGGCTATCCGAAGGTGTGATGTCGTTCACGGCTGCCCGGCTGCTACAGGGCGTCGGCGGGGCGATGATGGTGCCGGTCGGGCGAATGATCGTCGTGCGGAGTACCGAGAAGGCGAGGCTGATGCGCGCGATCGCGACGATCACGTGGCCGGGCATCGTCGCGCCCGTCGTCGGGCCGCCGGTCGGCGGCTTCATCACGACCTATGCATCGTGGCGATGGATCTTCCTGTTGAACGTCCCGTTCGGCATCGCTGCGCTCGTTTGTACCTGCCTGATCGTCCGGAACACGCGGGCCGACGAGCAACGGCCGCTCGACTGGGTCGGTTTCGTGCTGGCCGGCGGCGCATTGACCTGCCTGCTGATCGGCACCGAAGCAGCCGGCCAGCAGGATGTCGACTTCACGCGCGCGGGTGTCCTGGTGGGGGCAAGCGTGCTGTTCGGCATCGCCGCATGGCTGCATGCGCGACGCTGCGCGCATCCGCTGCTCGATTTCACGACGCTGAAAGTGCCGACGTTCTCCGTGACGGTGATCACCGGCTCGATCACGCGGATGGCGATCAACGCCGTCCCGTACCTGATGCCGTTGCTGTTCCAGATCGGCTTCGGGCTGTCGCCGTTCCAGTCGGGGCTGTTGTTGCTCGCCAGCGCGCTCGGCAATCTCGGGATGAAGGCAGGCACATCGTGGATCCTCGACCGTTACGGCTTTCGGCGCGTTGCGCTCGTCGACGTGACGATCGTCGGCATCGTCACGATCGCATGCGGCTGGCTGACCGCGTCGACACCGCTGGCGATCACGTTGCTCGTCGTATTCGTCTACGGGCTCACGCGGTCGATGCAGTTCACGACGCTCGCGACGCTGGCTTATGCGGATATCCCGGCTCAGCAGACGAGCGCGGCGAGCACGCTGTGGAGCGCCGCGCAGCAGATGACGATCGGGATGGGGATCGCGTTCGGTGCATTGTCGCTGCGGCTCGCGGCATGGGGGCGCGGCGATGCGGCCGGCATGCACTACGTGCTCGACGATTTCCGCTGGGCGTTCGTCGCGGCGGGCGTGCTCGCACTGCTGACGTTGCCGGGCTACGCCCGGCTGGCTTCCGATGCCGGCGATCGGCTGCGGGCCAACATGGCGCGCGGCTAGGCCGGACTGCAAATCGTATTGGCGGGGAGGCAGGTGAGGGCGCGTGTTTTTCGGCGTTCACCGGTAGTGCTGATGCGTTGCAGCCGTGCTTGCCTGACGGTCAGCGCAACCGGCCTTCCGTCCCTCGGCCGAGTCGGCCTTCCGGCCAGCCATGCTTGGTCGGTCGTTTTCCGAACGACGGCGTGCGGTGCGGGGACGACCATGAATGCGATGCGCAATGAGCGGCGCGGCAGCAGCGCAGCTGTTTCGATTCCCGTTACTGCGCGTCATGGAAGATGATGCCGACCGTGTGGCGGTGGCCGCTTCGAATCCGGCTGACGCCATGACGCAGGTTGACGCGATAGACGCCACGGGTTCCCTGCACAGGCCGGCCGTGTACCGCGAAGATCACTGCATCACCTTGCGTCAGCGGCACCACTTCCGCACGCGACTGCATGCGGGGTCGCTGTTCCGTCAACACGAACTCCCCGCCACTGAAATCGCGGCCCGGCGCCGACAGCAGGATCGCGACCTGCAGCGGAAACACGTGCTCGCCGTACAGGTCCTGGTGGAGGCAGTTGTAGTCGTCGGCGCCGTATTGCAGGATCAGCGGCGTCGGTCGCATCTGTCCCGCCGCGTGGCAGCGATCGAGGAATGTCGCATGGTCTTTCGGATAACGGACGTCGATGCCGAGCGCCTGGTTCCAGCGATTCGCGACCGGCACGAGATGCGGGTAGATCGTCGCGCGCAGTTCGGCGATGACCGCTGGCAGCGGATACGCGAAATACTTGTACTCGCCGCGGCCAAAGCCGTGCCGCGCCATCACGACACGTGAACGATAGAGCGCATCGCGCGGATAGAGCGACGCGAGTGCATCGCACGCGCTTGCCGACATCAGGCCCGGCACGCACGCGCATCCGTAGCGATCGAGCTCGGCCTCGATGCTCGGCCAGTCGAGGGTGCCGACGCGTTGTGCGATGTCCAGCGGTTCGACGGCAGGTTGCAGATCGGCAATGTTCACGGGCGTACCTCGAGGCATCGGCAGTGTGGCGCCGTGCGATCGCGCACGGTCGAATTCACGGAAGTTGACGAACCCAGTCTAGCGGCGTCCGTGTGCCGGTACGCTCCAGATCTTGCGCTTTAATTCGGACGGGAAAACGTTGTAGGCGCGGCATCGACACACTAAATGCGGCGACGTGCCGGAGCGGAGAGACGGAGAGACGGAGAGACGGAGAGACGGAGAGACGGAGAGACGGAGAGACGGAGAGACGGAGAGACGGAGAGACCCTGCCTGCCGCGGCGGATGGCCGGCTATCGCCCGCCACCCGCCGTGTCGCCGATCAAGCCAGCGACCTGAACAACCAGTAAAGCCCTGCCGCCAGCGCGATCGACGCCGGCAGCGTCAGCACCCACGCGAGGACGAGGCTGCGCACGGTGCTCCATTGCAGCCCGGAGCCGTTCGCCGCCATCGTGCCCGCGACGCCCGACGACAGCACGTGTGTCGTCGACACGGGCAGCCCGTACATGTCGGCGGCGCCGATCGTCAGCATCGCGACGAGTTCGGCCGATGCACCCTGTCCGTACGTCAAATGCTGCTTGCCGATTTTTTCGCCGACGGTCACGACGATCCGCTTCCAGCCGACCATCGTGCCGAGACCCAGCGCGATCGCGACGGCAACCTTCACCCACGTCGGAATGAACTTGGTCGCGTGGTCGAGCTGCTTGCGATAGTTGTCGATCGCGAGCTTGTCGTCGGTGGCGAATGCGGGCTGGCCCGACTTCTCGATCAGGCGAATGGCTTCGGATACCAGATACATCGTGTTGCGCACGTTGTCGACGTCGCGCTGCGGCACGGCCGCCATCGAGCCCGACGCGCCGACGGCGGTCGCGAGCGACGTGGACAACTGCGCCACGGCCGGCAGCACGGCGGGCGTCAGTTCGCGATGCTGCACGTAGTGTTCGACATCGGCGCGCGGATTCGAGGAGGGCGCGACGCCGTTCGTGTACTTCCCGAACGTCGCAGCCGCCTGGTTCGCGACCGCCACGAAGGTCTGCGATTCAGCGGGCGTGACGGCCTTGTTCAGCGCATACGCGGTCGGCACCGTGCCGATCAGGATCAGCATGATGAGGCCCATCCCTTTCTGTCCGTCGTTCGACCCGTGTGCGAACGACACGCCGGTGCAGGTGAGGATCAGCAGGCAGCGAATCCAGAACGGCGGCGGCTGGTCCTTCGGCGGCTCCTTGTACAGCTCGGGAATCCGCACGACAGCCTTCAGCACGAGCAGCAACAGCGACGCACACAGGAAGCCGACGATGGGCGAGAGCAGCAGCGACTTGCCGACGCCGAGCGCCTGGCCCCAGTCGACGCCGCTCGTGCCGGACGGCCCGTGCATCAACTGGTTCATCAGCCCGACACCGATGATCGACCCGATCAGCGTATGCGAGCTCGACGACGGCAACCCGAAATACCAGGTCGCGAGGTTCCAGACGATCGCGGCGATCAGCAGCGCGAACACCATCGCGAAGCCCGAGCCGCTGCCGACCTGCAGGATCAGCTCGACCGGCAGCAACTGCAGGATGCCGAACGCGACGGCTCCACTCGAGACCATCACGCCGAGGAAGTTCCACATGCCCGACCAGATCACCGCGACGTTCGGCGTGAGCGAGTGCGTATAGATCACGGTCGCGACCGCATTCGCGGTGTCGTGGAAGCCGTTGACGAACTCGAAGCCGAGAGCGATCAGCAGTGCTGCGCCGAGCAGCAGGTACGGGAACATCGACCCTTCGCGGACCGGCGACAGATCGTCGACCAGGTGCGTGGCGATATAGGCGGCGCCAAGCACGAGCACCAACAGGAAGACGGTATAGCCGATCTGCCGGGTGCGCGCGACGGAGGCCGAATTGTTCGGGGCGGACGAAGCAGGTTGATTCATGACGACATCTCGTAAGGGAGCCTCGTCCGATCCTAGCTGCGGCTAGCAGTCAGTTTGATGACAGTCGGGATGCCGAACGGAATGTCTTACGGGATGTAAGGCGAGCGGCGGCATGCGAAGCGTCGGGGGCGCATCGTCCGCTCACATAGTGAACACGACAGCGGCTTACGCGCCGGTGTCGCGCGAGTCATCGTCCGTCGCGGCCAGGGTCCAGCCGGCCGGCGACGCGACGAACGTCGTGCACGACAGCGGCGCGACGTGGAGGCGTGTGGCTGCCCCGGTACCCATCCGCAGCACATGCGCGATGGCCGCGCGGACGATCGGCGCATGCGTGATCGCGACGACGTCGCGATCGGGCGGCAGTGCGCTCAACCATGTGCCGACCCGACGCGCGGCACCGTCGAACGATTCGCCGCGATGCGGCGACGCGGACGGTGTGCCGATCCACGCCGCCAGTTCGTCGGGCAGGTCGCGCGCGAGATCGTGCAGCCGCTTGCCGCGCCAATTGCCGTAATCGATGTCGCGCAGCGCATCGTCGATATCGGCGTGCAGTCCGAGTGCGTCGGCGGTCTGCCTCGCGCACCGCGCCGGGCTGCACAGCACGAGCGAGCCGGCACCGACCGTCCAGCGGCCGCGCAGCGCAGCGGCTTCGGCCAGCCCGTGCGCGTCGAGCGGATCGTCGTCGGGAAACGTGCCGGTGCGCATTGCGCGGGTCGATGCGTGTGCGATCAGGCGCAGCGAGGCATGCATGTTCATGTCGGTTGTCGGGCGATCGGGAGCGGTGCGCACTTGCCGTGTGTCATCGCTTCAATACGCGAACGTTCGCGCGTACAATTCGCCCGATACGAAGCGCGGAAGCCGGTGCAATTCCGGCGCGGTCGCGCCACTGTAACCGGGGAATCGACGATCCCGGAAGCCAGACCTGCCTTCGTACCCATCCATCATTTGTCGGGGCGCGATTCCCCTGAGGTGCATCCATGAGCGAAGCAGTGCTGAAGCCGGCGGTCGTGCCGGCGCCCATTCCCGTGCGTGAACTGTTGCCGTGGGCCGTGTTCGTCGGCCTGATCCTGCTGCTCGCACTCTATTTCGTCGGCGCGGAACAGGGCGCGACGTCGCTCGTGCCGGGCATGTACGTCCACGAATTCGTCCACGACGGCCGCCATCTGCTCGGCTTTCCCTGCCACTGACGCGGAGTAACAAGATGGTCGGAAAGCTGCTCATGCGCGGGATGCTCGCAGGCATCGCCGCGGGGCTTCTCACGTTCGGGTTCGCGAAAATGGTCGGCGAACCGCAAGTCGATCAGGCGATCTCCTTAGAGGAAAAAACCGCCGCCGCCCAGGGCGAGGCGCCGGAACCCGAGCTGGTCAGTCGCCACACGCAGGCCGGCCTCGGGTTGCTGACGGGTGTTGTGACCTACGGCGCGGCATTCGGCGGGCTGTTCTCGCTGGTCTTCGCGTATGCATACGGACGAGGCAGTCGCCTGCCGGCACGGCCGCTGGCCGCGTGGCTCGCGCTGGCGGCGTTCGTCGCGCTCGTGATCGTGCCGAACCTCAAGTACCCGGCCAATCCGCCGTCGGTCGGCGACCCCGACACGATCGGCTATCGCACCGGTCTGTTCTTCCTGATGATCGCGATCTCGGTCGCGACGATGGTGTTCTCGGTCGGCGTGCGTCGCCATCTGCTGGCGAAGCTTGGCCAATGGAACGCGTCGATCGTCGCGGGGCTCGTGTTCGTCGCGATCATCGCGGCCGTGCAGATCGGGCTGCCGTCGGTCAGCGAACTGCCGGCCGATTTCCCGGCGGCCTTGCTGTGGAAATTCCGCGTGGCGGCCATCGGCATGCAGGTGATCATGTGGACGACGATCGGCCTGCTGTTCGGCGCGTGGGTCGAGCGCGGCGAACGCGCGGGCATGCGCGCCGCCTGACGCGCGAGACCAACGGGTGCGCCTAGCGCAGCATGCGCGGCGCGCTCCCCGTCGATTCGCGCGCGAGCGCGACGAACGCGGCCAGATAGTCGATCGATGCGTCCGCTTCGCGGATGCCGAGGAAGATCTGCTTCGCGATGCCCTGCTTGCCGAGCTTGACCGGCACGACCGGCATCCGGTCCGCGTACTCGTCGGCGAGCCACCGCGGCAGCGCGGCCACGCCGCGCCCGCTCGCGACCATCTGCAACATGATGTCGGTGGTCTCGATCGACTTGTGTCGCCTCGGCACGATGCCGGCCGGCGTCAGAAACTGGTTGTAGATGTCGAGCCGGTCGGTTTCGACCGGGTACGTGATCAGGATCTCGTCGGTCAGTTGCTCGGGGCTCACGTAGTCGACATTCGCGAACCGGTGCGAATCCGCGACCACCAGCACCTGTTCGTAGTCGAACACGGGATCGAAGCGCAGCCCCGGCTTGTTCAGCGGATCGGGCGTCACGAGCACGTCGATGTCGTAACCGAACAGCGCGCCGATGCCGCCGAACTGGAAGCGCTGCTTCACGTCCACGTCGACGTCGGGCCAGCACGACAGGTACGGCGAGACGACCTTCAGCAGCCACTGGTAGCACGGGTGGCACTCCATCCCGATGCGCAGCGTGCCGCGCTCGCCCTTCGCGTACTGCTTCATCCGTTCCTCGGCAAGCTCGAACTGCGGCAGCAGCCGGTTTGCCAGCTTCAGCAGATACTGCCCGCCCTGTGTGAGCCGCAGGCCGCGGCCTTCCCGGTCCCAGATCGGCGTGCCGAGCTGCTGCTCGATTTTCCTGACGGTATGGCTGAGCGCCGATTGCGTGAGGTGCAGCGCATTGGCCGCCGCGGTCAGCGAGCCCTGGCGCTCGACTTCGCGAATGACGACGAGATGGAATCGTTCCAGCATGGATCGCGCTCATGCAGCAAATACATGAAGAATATTAATGGATGAATGAAATAATGCCATTTTATTTCATGGTTTGAAATCCCTATGATGGCTGCCGGATCTTCACCTTTTCTCTGGACGGCAGCTTCATGGTCACGACACACAACCTCGGTTTTCCGCGCATCGGCGCGAAGCGCGAACTCAAGTTCGGTCTCGAACGCTACTGGAACGGCGAATCGTCGCGCGACGAACTGACGGCGCTCGGCGCCGAGCTGCGCCGGCGTCACTGGCACGACCAGCGCGATCTCGACCTCGCGCCGATCGGCGACTTCGCGTTCTACGACCACGTGCTCGACATGAGCTTCACGCTCGGCAACTTGCCGAAACGCGTGCAGGATTTCCACGGCGATGCGCTCGACAACTATTTCCGCGTCGCGCGCGGCCGTTCGGCGCAGTCGGCGCAGGAGCACGCCGCGTGCTGCGGCGGTGTCGCGGCCGGCGAAATGACGAAGTGGTTCGACACGAACTACCACTACATCGTGCCGGAGTTCCATGCGGACACGAACTTCTCGCTCGATCCGTCGCGTCTGCTGCAGCAACTGGCCGAAGCGAACGCGCAGGGCGTGCACGCGAAGCCGGTGATTCTCGGCCCGGTCACGTACCTGTGGCTCGGCAAGGCGAAGGACGATTCCGATCGTCTCGCGCTATTGCCGAAGCTGCTGCCGGTGTACGGTGCGCTGATCGACACGCTGACCGCGCAGGGCGTCGAATGGGTGCAGATCGACGAGCCGATTCTCGTCACCGAGCTCGATGCCGAATGGCGCCGCGCGTTCCGTACCGCATACGCGGCGCTGGAAACTCGCCGCATCAAGCTGCTGCTCGCCACGTACTTCGGGCAGCTTCAGGACAACCTGACGCTCGCGGCGTCGCTGCCGGTCGACGGCTTGCATATCGACGCGATCAACGCACGCGACGAAGTCGACGCGCTGGTGCGTGAACTGCCGGCCGATCGCGTGCTGTCGGTCGGCGCGATCAACGGCCGCAACATCTGGAAGACGGATCTGAACGCGACGCTCGACTGGCTCGAGCCGCTCGCGAAGCAACTGGGCGACCGGCTGTGGCTCGCGCCGTCGTGCTCGCTGCTGCACGTGCCGGTCGATCTCGCGAGCGAGGAGAAGCTCGACGCGGAAATCCGTTCGTGGCTCGCGTTCGCGCTGCAGAAGCTCGACGAGCTGAAGGTGCTCGCGACCGCGCTGAACGAAGGTCGCGACAAGGTGGCCGCCGCGCTCGCCGCGAATGCCGCCGCGATCGATTCGCGCCGCCGCTCGCCGCGCGTGAACAACCCGGCGGTGAAGGCCGCGATCGCCCGCATCGACGCGCAGCTCGGCAACCGCGCGAGCCCCTATACGCAGCGTGCGTCGAAGCAGTCGGCGCGCCTGAACCTGCCGGCGTTCCCGACGACGACGATCGGCTCGTTTCCGCAGACCGCCGACATTCGCCAGGCGCGCAGCCGGTTCAAGGCCGGCGCGCTGGACGAAGCCGGCTATCGCGCGGCGATGCGGGCCGAGATCGAGCGCAGTGTCCGCGAACAGGAATCGCTCGAACTCGACGTGCTCGTGCATGGCGAAGCCGAGCGCAACGACATGGTCGAATACTTCGGCGAACAACTCGACGGCTACGCGTTCAGCCAGTTCGGCTGGGTGCAGTCGTACGGTTCGCGCTGCGTGAAGCCGCCGATCCTGTTCGGCGACATCAGCCGCCCGAAGGCGATGACGGTCGAATGGATCGCCTATGCGCAGTCGCTGACGGACAAGCCGATGAAGGGCATGCTCACCGGCCCCGTGACGATCCTGAACTGGTCGTTCGTGCGCGACGACCAGCCGCGCTCGGTATCGTGCTACCAGCTCGCGCTGGCGATCCGCGATGAAGTGCTCGATCTCGAGAAGGCCGGCGTGCGCGTGATCCAGATCGACGAAGCGGCGCTGCGCGAAGGGCTGCCGCTGCGCCGCGCGCAATGGAGCGAATACCTGCAGTGGGCGGTCGAGTCGTTCCGCATCGCCGCGAACGGCGTGCAGGACGATACGCAGATCCACACGCACATGTGCTATTCGGAGTTCAACGACATCATCGCGTCGATCGCCGACATGGACGCGGACGTGATCACGATCGAGACGTCGCGCTCGGACATGGAGCTGCTCGATGCGTTCGACGACTTCAAGTACCCGAACGAAATCGGGCCGGGCGTGTACGACATCCATTCGCCGAACATCCCGACGCAGGATCACATCGTCGGGCTGATGAGGAAGGCGGCCGAGCGGATTCCGGCGGAACGCCTGTGGGTGAACCCGGATTGCGGGCTGAAGACGCGCCAATGGTCGGAAGTGATTCCGGCGCTGACGAACATGGTCGCCGCCGCGAAGACGCTGCGCAACCAGATGCGTTAACCACGCAGCGAGCGCTGGGCGGCGCCGTCGCGATCGACGGTCGGAAGGCAAAAAATCGGCCCGCGGAAGAAGCGGGCCGATTTTCGTCATGCATGCAGTTGCGCACTGCGTCGCGCTACGCGGCGCGCGTGCCGCGCGGCAGCGCGTCGTTCGTCTTGCCGGGCGCACCCGCATCGTCGATGCCGACGCGGCGTGCGATCAGCCACACGCACAGCGACGACAGTGCGGCGGCGCTCGTGTACTGGATCGCGAGCGGCCACCATTGCGGGGCCGCGTTCTGCGCGATCAGCGTCGCGACGAGCGGCGTGAGGCCGCCGGCGAGCGCGCCGCACACCTGATAGGCGATCGAGATCGCCGTATAGCGGATCCGCGCGACGAAGATGCCGCTGACGAAGCCCGCCACCACCGAGTAGTAGCCCGATTCCGCGAGCGTCGCGAGGCCGACGCCGACCGTGATCGACACCGGCGTGCCCAGGTGCACGAGCGGCAGCATCACGAACGGGACGATCATCGCCCAGGCGCCGGCGATCAGCAGCACGCGCGTGGTGCCGAAGCGCTGCGCGAGGAACGCGGCCGCAAGCTGTACGACGAACTGCAGCACCGCGACGATCGTCATGCAATGCAGCACCATCGACCGGTCGAGCGACAGGAACTGCGTCGCATAGCTGATCATGAAGATGTTGCTGAAATACACGCCGGCGATCCCGTACACGTTCGCGCCGATCGCGAGCAGCAGCAGCGGCCAGTACTTGAGCGCTTCGCGCAGCGGTTTTTGCGCGATGTTGCCGCTCTGCTTCACTTCCTCGAACTCGGGCGACTCCGACACGCTCGCACGGATCACGAAGCCGACGATCAGGAGCACCGAGCTCGCGAGGAACGGCACGCGCCAGCCCCAGCTCATCATGTCGTCCTTCGACAGCGTGCTGATCGCGCCGAACGCGAGCATCGACAGGATCAGGCCGCTCGCGCTGCCGAGCTGCGCGAACGACGCGAAGAACGTGCGCTTGCCTTCGGGCGCATGCTCGCCGGCCAGCAGCACCGCGCCGCCCCATTCGCCGCCGACTGCGATGCCTTGCAGCACGCGCATCAGCACGAGCAGGATCGGGGCGATCACGCCGGCTTGCGCATGGGTCGGCAGCAGGCCGATCGCGACCGTCGACACGGCCATCAGCATCAGCGTCGCGAGCAGCGAACGCTTGCGGCCGAAGCGGTCGCCGAGGTAGCCGAACATCACGCCGCCAAGTGGCCGCGCGAAGAAGCCGACCGCGAACGAGCCGAACGACGCGAGCAGGCTGATGAAGCGGTTTTCGCCGGGAAAGAACAGCGGCCCGAACACGATGGCGGCGGCGGTCGCGTAACTATAGAAGTCGTACCACTCGATCGTGGTGCCGACGAACGAAGCGAGCGCCGCCCGCTTCGGTTGCTTGACGGAAGTCCCCATCTCGATGTGTGCTCCTCTGGAATCTTCTGATTTGGAATGGTGGCGGCGCGAGGATCAGTCGCGGTACGCGACGCCCGGCAGCACGCACAGCAGCTCGTACGCGAGGTTCGCGCCGAGCAGGGCCGTGGTGCCGAACGGGTCGTACGGCGGCGCGACTTCGACGAGATCGCACCCGACGATGTTCAGCCCCTTCGCGCCGCGGATGATCTCGAGCGCCTGCGGCACCGTGAGGCCCGCGATTTCCGGCGTACCGGTGCCCGGCGCGTAGGCCGGATCGATGCCGTCGATGTCGAAGCTGATGTAGACGGGCGTATCGCCGATGCGTGCGCGCACTTCCTCCATCAGCGGCGCGAGCGACTTGTTCCAGCATTCCTCGGCCTGGACGACACGGAAGCCCTGCTCGCGGCACCAGTCGAAATCCTCGGCCGCGTAGCCGGTGCCGCGCAGGCCGATCTGCGTGACCTTGTCGCCGTGCAGCAGGCCTTCCTCGACCGCGCGGCGGAACGGCGTGCCGTGCGCGATCTTTTCGCCCATCATCGTGTCGTTCACGTCGGCGTGTGCATCGACGTGGATCAATGCAACCTTGCCGTGCTTGCGGTGGATCGCGCGCAGGATCGGCAGCGCGATCGTATGGTCGCCGCCGAGCGTGATCGGCTTGCAGTCGTGCTCGAGAATCGCGTCGTACGCGGCCTCGATGCGGGCGATCGAATCGTGCAGGTTGTACGGATTGATCGCGACGTCGCCGATGTCGGCGATCTGCAGCGAATCGAAGGGGGCGGCGCGCGTGGCCATGTTGTACGGGCGCAGCAGCACGGATTCGGTGCGGATCTGGCGCGGGCCGAAGCGCGCGCCCGTGCGGTTGGACGTGCCGAGATCGAACGGCACGCCGACGAAACACGCGTCGAGGCCTTCGGCGCTCGCCACGTGCGGCAGGCGCATCATCGTCGCGATGCCGCCGCAGCGCGGCATTTCATTGCCGCCGAGCGGCTGGAAATGGGTGTGGTCGTTCATGGGGTGTCTCTTTCGGGGTGGGGTTGCCGTATCATGCGACGCGGTCTGGCGCACAGTTTTACGCGCTCCGTCGGGAAAGAAGAATGCGAAGATATCGACGTAAACATCGATCGTCGTCGATGTATGGAAGGGGATGAACGTGCTGGGGAATCTGTCGACCCTCGATCTGCGGTTGATCCGCGTGTTTCTCGCGGTCACGGACGCGGGCGGCGTGTCGGCCGCGCAGGCCGTGCTGAACGTCGGCCAGTCGACGATCAGCGCGCAGTTGTCGTCGCTGGAGACGCGGCTCGGCTATCGGCTCTGCGAACGCGGCCGCAGCGGCTTCCGGCTCACGCCGAAGGGCGAGCGGTTCCACGCGATGAGCCGCAAGCTGCTGGCGGCGCTCGACGAATTCGGGATGGCCGCGCGGCATATGGACCGCCAGTTGGTCGGCACGCTGAACATCGGCCTGATCGGCCATACGCCGGTGAGCCAGAATGCGCGGATCGCCGAGGCGATCGCCGCGTTCCGTACCCGCGACGAGGCCGTGCGCTTTTCGATTTCGGTGCGCGCGCCCGGCGATCTCGAGGAGAAGCTGCTGAGCGACGAGATCCAGATTGCGGTCGGCTACTTCTGGCATCGCGTGCCGTCGCTTCATTACACGCCGCTGTTCGTCGAGCGTCAGGTCGCGTATTGCGGCCGCGGCCATCCGCTGTTCGACGGCGCGGGCGCGCTGACGCCGGCCGACGTCGCCGGTTTCGAATGGGCGTGGCGCTCGTATCCGCTGCCCGAGGCGCAACTGTCGACGACGCCCGATCGCGTGACCGCGACCGCCGACAACATGGAGGCCGTCGCGCTGCTGATCCTGTCCGGCCACCATCTGGGTTACCTGCCGCAGCATTTCGCGGCGCCTTACGTCGCGCAGGGGCTGCTCGCACCGCTCAATCCGGAGCAACTGCGCTACGACGTGACGTTCCACATGGTCGTCGCGCGCAACGGCCGCGGGAATCCGCTCGTGGAGGCGTTTCTCGAGGATCTCGAGCGCGCGCACCAGTCATCCGACTTCGCATGACGGCGGTGCCGCCAACAGTGTGAACGAGCGTTACACCGGGGCAGGCCGCCGCTCCGGCGCGCGTCAGGGCACCGGCAACCCCGCGTCGTGCTTCACCTCGCGCAGCGACAGCGCCGACTCGATCGACGTCACGCCCGGCAGCATCCGCAGCGAATCGCGCAGGAACGTGCCGTAGTCGTCGAGGTCGCGCGCGACCACCTGCAGCAGGTAGTCGGCCGTGCCCGCGACGTTGTGGCAGGCCAGGATCCGCTCGATGCCGAGCACTTCCCGTTCGAACCGGTCGGCGACCTTGCGGTCGTGCGTCGCGAACCGCACGAGCACGAACGCGACCACGCCGAAGCCGAGCGCCTGGCGCGATAGCTGCGCGCGGTAGCGTTCGATGTAGCCGTCGGTTTCGAGGCGTTTCAGGCGACGAGCGCAAGGCGTCTCGGACAGCCCGACGGATTCGGCGAGCCGCGCGATCGGCAGGCGGCCGTCGCGTTGCACCGCAGCGAGGATCGCGCGGTCGGTTTTGTCGAGGTCGATCATATTGGCGGAATCCTTGTTTCGATCCATGGATTGTGGCGGATTCCCCTACCGATCGCCAATTATTCGCCAAAAATGGCCAGTAATCCCTCGTCCTTCAACGGCAACATATCGTCATTGGAGGACGGGGCAGACCATGATTTCCACGCATTTGCTGTTGATTTATCTTGCCGCGCTGGCGGCCATTTATGCGGTGCCGGGGCCCGACATGGCGCTCGTGCTGCAGACCAGCATCGGCCGCGGCGTGCGGCCGGGGATGGCGGCGGCGGCCGGCCTGTCGCTCGCGCGCACGGCGCACGTGACGCTGTCGGCGTGCGGCGTCGCGGCGCTGATCCGCAGCGCGCCGTGGCTGTACGAGGTGATCCGCTACGGCGGCGCGCTCTATCTCGCGTATGTCGCGATCCAGGTGTTCCGCTCGCCGGTGTTCGCGCTCGGCGACGGCGATGCGGCGGCGGGCGAACTGCGGCAGTCGTTCGTGAAGGGGCTGCTGACCAACCTGCTGAATCCGAAGGCGCTGCTGTTCTGCTCGGTGCTGCTGCCACAGTTCGTGCGGCCCGAGACCGGGCCGGTCGTCGGGCAGATGTTCGAGCTCGGCGCGTTGCTGGTGGCGGCCGGCGTGTGCTTCGACCTCGCATGCGTGTTCGGCGCGTCGCGCATCGCGGCATGGATGCGCGCGCATCCGCTGGCGCAGACGGTGCAGCGCTGGACCTTTTCCGCGGCGTTGATCGGTTTCGCACTGCGGCTGTCGATGGACTGAGCGTGGCCTTCGCTGCATGGCCGCCGCGCAGGTCGACCGACGTGGCGGCGGCCATGCGACGATCGACGCCGGCCGCGCGCGATGCCGGCCCGCGCTCGTGCGCGTTGCCGCAGAAGGGCGTGCGCGCAAATCGTCTGACTGTTCTAAACTTCCTCTAGCTTCGCGCGAACGCGCCGTCGCAAACCGACTGACCGAACGGAACCGTCTTCCGCAGGCTATGTCCGATTTCCTGGCTGTTCCGTGCAACGCGGTACCAAGGAGGGTCTGAACATGGCAAGGCATCTTCAAGCCGACCGTGAACCCCGCATCGTCGCCGAGTCCAAGTGTCTCGGCCAGTGCGATCCGGCAGAACGCATCCACGTCACGATCATGTTGCGGCGGCAGGAAGAAGGGCAACTCGATGCATTGGTTCACCAGCTCGCCACCGGCGACGCGCACGCAAAACCGCTGTCGCGCGATGCATTCGCGCAGCGTTTCTCCGCCAATCCCGACGATATCCGCAAGACCGAGGAATTCGCGCATCGTCATCAACTGACGGTCGATCGCGTCGACCCGGTCGAAAGCGTCGTCGTGCTGTCCGGCACGATCCGGCAGTTCGAAACCGCGTTCAGCGTGAAGCTCGAGCGCTTCGAGCATCGGGCGATCGGTCAGTATCGCGGCCGGTCGGGCCCGATCGCGCTGCCCGACGAGCTCGGCGATGCGGTGACGGCCGTGCTCGGTCTCGACAGCCGTCCGCAGGCGCGGCCGCACTTTCGGATCCGCCCGCCGTTCAGGCCGGCGCGCGGCGCGGCGGCCGTCACGTTCACGCCGATCCAGCTTGCGTCGCTGTACGACTTCCCGGCCGGCGACGGCGCCGGACAATGCATCGCGATCGTCGAGCTCGGCGGCGGCTATCGCGCGGCCGACATCCAGCAGTATTTCCGCGGGCTCGGGATCGCGACGCCGCCGACGCTCGTCGACGTGAACGTCGGCACCGGCCGCAACGCGCCGACCGGCGAGCCGAACGGCCCGGACGGCGAAGTCGCGCTCGACATCGAAATCGCCGGCGCGATCGCACCGGCCGCGAAGCTCGCGGTGTACTTCGCGCCGAACAGCGACGCGGGCTTCATCCAGGCCGTCAACGCGGCCGTCACCGACAAGACCAACCGGCCTTCCGTGATCTCGATCAGTTGGGGCGGCCCGGAAGCGATCTGGCAGGCGCAGTCGGCACACGCGTTCAACCGCGTGCTGCAGGCGGCCGCCGCGCAGGGGATCACCGTCTGTGCGGCGTCGGGCGACAGCGGCTCGGGCGACGGGCTGCAGGATGGCGCCGATCACGTCGATTTCCCCGCGTCGAGCCCGTACGTGCTCGGCTGCGGCGGCACGCAACTCGACGCGCTGCCCGGGCAGGGCATTCGCAGCGAAGTCGCGTGGAACGACGAGGCGTCCGGCGGCGGTGCGGGCGGCGGCGGCGTCAGTGCGCTGTTCGACCTGCCGGCATGGCAGCAGGGGCTCTCGGTTGCGCACGCCGACGGCAGCAGCACGCCGCTTGCCAAGCGCGGCGTGCCGGACGTGGCCGGCGACGCGTCGCCGCAGACCGGCTACGAGGTGTCGATCGCCGGCACCCCGGCGGTGATGGGCGGCACGAGCGCGGTCGCGCCGTTGTGGGCCGCGCTGATCGCACGAATCAACGCGGCGGCCGGCACGTCCGCCGGCTGGATCAATCCGACGCTGTACAAGAACCCGGGCGCGCTGCGCGACATCACGAAAGGATCGAACGGCACGTATGCGGCCGCGTCGGGCTGGGACGCGTGCACGGGCCTCGGCAGCCCGAACGGCGCGCAGCTCGCCGCGATCCTCGCGCGCAAGCCGTCGAGCTGACGCGCCGGCGCAGGTCTTTCGGTTCGACGCGGGTGGTCTGCCCGCGTCTTTTTTCACCTCCAGGAGCAGCACGATGGGCATCGATTCCGCATCTTCCGGCGGCGTGTATCCGCTGCATCACGGCGACCACAATTCGCATGGCGTGCCGCCGACCATCAACCCGGTCGCGCTGAGCCACGGCCGCGACCAGCCGTTCTTCGATCCGGTCGCATACGGCAACGGCCCGGACGACTCGGTGACCGACACGACCGAGGCGGCCGCGATCACGCACCACACGATCCTGATCGACGGCAAGCGCATCGCGTACACGGCGACGGTCGGCCATCTCGTGACGGTCGATCCGAGCAGTTCGCAGCCGGCCGCGAAGATCTTCTACGTCGCGTTCACGGCCGACGGCGCGAAGGAAGAAACGCGGCCCGTGACGTTCTTCTATAACGGCGGGCCCGGTTCGTCGTCGGTGTTCGTGTTGCTCGGCTCGTTCGCGCCGAAGCGCATCAAGACGTCGATGCCGGGTTTCACGCCGCCCGCGCCGTACCAGATCGAAGACAACCCGGACAGCATGATCGACCACAGCGACCTGGTGTTCATCAACCCGGTCGGCACCGGCTATTCGGCGGCCGTCGCGCCGCACAAGAATCGCGATTTCTGGGGCGTCGACCAGGATGCGGATTCGCTGAAGCAGTTCATCAAGCGCTACCTGACGAAGAACAATCGCTGGAACTCGCCGAAATACCTGTTCGGCGAATCGTACGGCACCGCGCGCAGCTGCGTGCTCGCGTACAAGCTGCACGAGGATGGCGTCGACCTGAACGGCGTCACGCTGCAATCGTCGATCCTCGATTACCGGCAGGCCGGCAACCCGGTCGGCGCGCTGCCGACCGCCGCGGCCGACGCGTGGTATCACAAGAAACTCGGCATCAAGCCGCCGCCGAGCGATCTCGGCGCGTTCGTCGAGGAAGTCGCGCAGTTCGCGCGCACCGACTACCTGGCCGCGCTGCGCGCGGCGCCGCACGCGAACCCGGCCACCGTGCAGAAGCTGTCGCAATACACGGGCATCGATACGGCGACGCTGCAATCGTGGGGCCTCGATATCGCGGGCTACGACACGCGCGGCAACTCGCTGTTCCTGACGACGCTGCTGCATGCGCAGGGGCTCGCGCTCGGTTCGTACGACGGCCGCGTGACGGGGATCTCGTCGGGCATCGCCGGCAAGATCGACCCGAATTCGGGCGGCAACGATCCGACGATGACGGCCGTGACGGGCGTCTATACGGCGATGTGGAACAGTTACCTGAACGAGCAGTTGAAGTTCACGTCGAATTCCGCGTTCACGGATCTGAACGACCAGGCGTTCCGGAACTGGGACTTCAGCCACGTCGACCCGACCGGCGCACAGCAGGGCATCGACGCGAAGGGGAACGTGATCCTCTACACGGCCGGCGACCTCGCCGCGGTGATGGCGCTGAACGTCGACCTGAAGGTGCTGTCGGCGAATGGCCTCTACGACTTCGTCACGCCGTTCTACCAGACCGTGATCGATCTGCAGCAGATGCCGCTGGAGGACCAGAAGGTGCGGCAGAACCTGTCCGCGCGGTTCTATCCGTCGGGGCACATGGTGTATCTCGACGGCGGCTCGCGTACCGCGCTCAAACGCGATCTCGCGACGATGTACGACGCGACGGTCAGCGATACGGGCGCGCGGATGCGGATTCGTGCGCTGCAGGCGAAGAAGACGGGCGGCAACGCGTAGCGCTGCCGGTCGCGCCCGTGCCGCGCGGAACCGTTCGGGTTTGCGCGGTGCGGCGCAGTGGCGCCGCGCCGTCGATCAGCCGCAGTGGCCGGGTTGCGCGGTCGGCCAGTCGAACATCGTGTACGGCAGTGCGCGCTTGTGGCGCGAGCCGTCGTAGAAGCGCAGCACCGTTTCGTAGACGCGGTCGGCGACCGGCTTGCCTTCGAGGAAATCGTCGATCTCGTCGTAGGTCACGCCATACGCGTGCTCGTCGGGGCGCAGCGGGCGCAGCTCCTCGAGGTCGGCCGTCGGCACCTTCATCACGATCAGCTCGTCGCCGCCGAGCGCGCGCGCCACCCCGCGCACGCGACGCTTGCTCAGGCCCGCGAGCGGCAGGATGTCCGCGCCGCCGTCGCCGAACTTCGTGAAGAAACCCATCAGCGATTCGGCCGCGTGGTCGGTGCCGATCACGATGCCGCGCCGCGCGCCGGCCACCGCGTACTGCGCGATCATGCGCTCGCGCGCCTTGATGTTGCCGTGCACGAAATCCTGCTGCGCGGGGGTTTCGAACGCGTGGCCGGACGCGACCAGCGAACGGAGCATCGCATCGGCGGCCGGCTTCACGTCGACCGTCAGTACCTCGTCCGCGCGCACGAACGCGAGCGCACGCTGCGCGTCCTCTTCGTCGTTTTGCACGCCGTTCGGCAAGCGCATCGCGATGAAGCGCGCATCGTAGCCTTCGGCGCGCAGGCGCTCGACCGACAGTTGCGCAAGCCGGCCGGCCGTCGACGAATCCACGCCGCCGCTGATGCCGAGCACGTAGGTCCGCAGGCCGGTCGAACGAAGGTACTGCGCGAGGAAATCGACGCGGCGATCGATTTCGGCTTCGGCGTCGAAGTGCGGGGCGACGTTCAGTTCGGCGATGATCGCGCGTTGGCGGCTGGCGTAATCGGCGGATGTCATGAGTGAAGTTCCGGAACGAAATGCAAGGCGCACATCATAAGCGCAATTGCGGCGTGTCGCCGCGCCGGGCCTGCGATCCGGCGGTTTCGCGTTGCTTCGGCGAGACGCGCCGCATCGCCGTGGTGCGCGGTGCGCCGGGCGGGTGCAGGAGGCGGCGCGAAGGGCGTCCGGGCGGCGCCCGATGGCCAGGTCAGCGCCGCGCGAGCACGACGCCCAGCAGCGCGAGCGCGAAGCCGGCGAGCTGGATCGTCGCGAGCGTTTCGCCGAACAGCCCGTAACCCTGCAGCGCGGCCAGCGGCGGCGCGAGAAACAGCAGCGACGTCGCGCGCGCCGCATTGCCGCGCCGCAGCATCCACATCAGCATCGTGACCGCGCCGCCGGACAGGAACACGACGCCCCACACGAGCGATATCCACAGCGCCGGCGCGCCGATCCAGCGGGTTTCGTGGAGCAGCACGACGAAGACGGCCGCGACGAGCGCCGCGCCGAAGTTCTGCACGGCGACCGCCGTGCGCAGATCGCTTTGCGCGAGCTTGCCTTTCTGGTACAGCGAGCCGGCGGTGATCGAGCCGACCGCCAGAACCGACACGGTGACGACGAGCCACGCGGGCGCCGCGCCCGGCGGCGGCGCGACGCCGCCCGTGACTTTCGGCGCGAGCACGAGCGCGACGCCGGCCAGCCCGAGCGCCATCCCGAGCCAGCCGCGTGCGGGCAGGCGTTCGTTGAACAGCGGGACCGCGAGCACGGCGGTGGCAAGCGGCTGCAGCGCGCCGAGCAGCGCCATCACGCCCGCATTCAGTCCCTGCGCGACGGCCCAGTAGCTCGCACCGAGATAGACGCCTTGCAGCAGCGCCCCGGCGATCAGGTGGCGCGGCCATTCGCGGCGGGCCGGCCACGGCGCGCGCGCGACGAGCGCCACCACGCCGAACAGCGCGGCCGTGCCGGCGAAGCGCGCGAGCAGGAACAGGTTCGGATCGACGTAAGGCTTGATCGCCCGGGCAACGATGAAGCCGGTGGACCAGAGCGCGACGAAAGCGGCGGCGACGATCGAGGTAAGCATGCATGACGGGCCGCGAGGCGGCCGGACGGAACCGGAAAGTCGGCCAGTATCGGTCGAAGCGGCGCCGGCGTCTTGTCGAATCCTGCACTCGTGCCGCGCGGCGTGCGATCGTGCCGGCGGCCATCGCGCCGGTGTGCGGGGCGGCGGGGACGAGCGGCCGCCGCACGGCGCGGCGCGGACGGGGCGCGCCGCGGCGACGGTCAGTCGATCGAGAACGTGTCGAGCGGCTGGTTGGCGCGCGCGTCGGTCGCGAAGCGCGCGGCGAGCTGTTCGTAGAGCCGGCGCGCTTCGTCGAGCGTCAGGTCGATCCAGTATGGATCGCCTGCCGCGTCGTTGAGGCGTTCCGGCGGGAACTGGATTTCGATCACACTGCCTTTGCGATACATGGCGCGAGCCCCTTTGTCGGTCGTTCGTTCGGCGAAGCGCAAAGTGTAGCAACCGGCGCCGCGCGGATTCGCGCGCGCCAGACAATACAGAATTTCGCTTTCGGGAAACGCGCCGGGCCGCCGCCCGGCCACGTTTCCCGGCGCGGTCAAATGGTCGTCAAACGTCCGTAATACAATGGCCGGCTTACCCATTACCAGTCGCCTCGGGCGTACACGCGATGCTGGCGGAACAACGTCATCAATACATTCTGTCGGAGCTCGGACGGTCGGGCGCGTTGTCGGTCGCGGAACTCGTGCGCTCGCTCGACGTCTCGCGCGAAACCGTGCGGCGCGACCTGAACGCGCTGGCCGCGCGCGGCCTGCTCGTGATGACGCATGGCGGCGCGCTGGCCGCGGATCGCCGCGAGCCGAGCCTGTCCGAGCGCGAAGCCGCGAACGCCGACGCGAAGCGCACGATCGGGCGGCGCGCGGCCGAATTCGTGCCCGACGATGCGTCGGTGCTGATCGATTCGGGCAGCACGCCGCATGCGGTCGCGCTGGCGCTCGCCGACCGGCACCGGCTGTCGATCTACACGAACGACTGGCGCACCGCGTTCGTGCTCGCGCGGCGCAACGGCAACCGCGTGACGCTGCTCGGCGGCGAGCTGTCCGACGACGAGGATGCCACGTTCGGTCTCGACACGATCCACCAGCTCGCGCAATACCACGTCGATTTCGCGTTCGTCGGCGCCGGCGGCATCACGCCCGACGGCGAGTGCACCGACTACTCCCGGCTCGCGGCCGAAGTGCGCAGCCGGATGATCGCGGCGGCGGGCACGGCGATCATCGTCGCCGACCATTCGAAATTCGGCCGCGTGACGCCGGTGCGGATCAACGGCGCGGCCGCCGCCCGCTATCTGGTGACCGAGCGCGCGCCCGACAAGGCCGTGCGGCGCGCGCTGACGGCGCGCGGGATCGAGCTGCTCGTGTGCGACTGACGCGCGTCCGACATACAAGGTTCATCGAACGGTCATCGTCCGGGAAGAACCGTCGTCAAGACTGACCCATTCATCTCGACCGGCCGCCGGGCCAGGGAGCAACGAATGACCGTCAGCGTGCGCAGCTATCTTTCCCCCACCCTGGTCCTGCTGGCTTTCGACTGGCCCGATGCGGCGTCGCGGTCCGATTTCCTCGGCTTCGCGATCCGGCGCACGCCCGGCTTCTGGTCGGCCGACGGCAAGACGCGTGCGCCGGACAGCTGGCTGCCCAATCGCCTGACGTTCGACGGCCCGGCCGCCGACACGCAGGGCGATGCGCCGACCGATCAGGCGCCGATTCAGAAATTCATGTGGTGGGACGCGCGCATCGATCCGCAGGACCGCGGTGCGTCGTTCCGCTACGACGTCTATCCGGTCGTCGGCACGCCGGCGAACCTGCAGGTGCTCGACGCGCAAGCCGGCGTGTGCGACGTCGTGCTGCCCGCGCACATCGAGGACGGCATCGGTACGTGGTTCAACCGCGCGGTGGTCAGCTCGCAGGCGTTCGCGAAGCAGGTCGCGGCGCTGGGCCTCGCGCCGAACGAGGCGCCGAGCGCCGCGCAGGCGCTGAAGCTGCGCACGTGGCTCGCGAACGACATGGAGCAGGTGTTCGCGGAGATGCTCGATCCTGCGTCGCGCGCGGTATCGGCCGTCTATCACCTGACCGACACGCTGTGGGCGCTGCCCGCGTTCGAGGCGTTCGGCCGCCGGCACGGCGAAGCGTCGCTCGCGATCGTCTACGACGCGCATACGACGGCGCGCAAGGGCAAGCCGCCGCTGCCGTCGCCGAACCAGCCGGCCGTCGACGCGCTGCAGGGCCTTGCGACGCTCGCGCCGCGCGACCGGACGCACATCATGCACGACAAGTTCATCGTGACCGATGCGCCGTCCAGCGCGGCGCCCGCGCGCGTGCTGACCGGTTCCGCGAATTTCACGACCGAGGGGCTGACCGAGCAGGCCAACGTGCTGCACGCGTTCGATTCGCCCGCGCTCGCCGCGCTGTACAACGAGCGCGCCCATGCGCTGGCCGGGAATCCGTCGATTGCGGAAACCGCCCGGCTGTCGCCGGGCTGGTCGGCGCCGATGACGATCGGCAGCGCGCAGGTACGCGTCGCGTACTCGCCGGAGCCGTCGGGGCAGCGTACCGAGATCGATACGATCGTCGCCGCGATCGCGGCCGCGAAGCATTCGGTGTCGTTCTGCCTGTTCATGCCGACCGACGCGGCGCTGCGCGATGCGTGTTTCGCGGCCGGCGACCGCGGGTTGATGATGTTCGGCCTCGTGAACCGGATCAACGCGGGCAGCGCGGCGAAGGCCGATGCCGCGCAGCAGGGCGGCCAGTCGCTCGATGCGGCGACGCTCGCGAACCTCGAGCTGTACCACCGCAGCCGCGACAACCATGACGTGATCGATGCGTCGTATTTTTCGCCGGCCACGGTGCCGCAAGGCTTCGAGCCGGAGCTGCGGCTCTTCCCGGGCGAGCCGGCGCCGGCCTTTCCGCCCGTCGTGATCCATCACAAGTTCATCGTGATCGATGCGGAAGGCGCGAATCCGGTCGTCTATACGGGCTCGGCGAACATGAGCCGCAACTCCGAGCAGTACAACGACGAGAACCTGCTCGAGATCCGCGACGAGCGGATCGCGGCGATCTATCTCGCGGAATTCCTGCGGCTTTACGAGCACTACCGCGCACGCGCATTGGCGATCGATGCGAAGCAGCGGGGCACGGGCGCGCATGCGCGGCTCGCGCTCGCGCCCGATTCGAGCTGGGCGAAGAAGTATTACGTGGCGGGCAGCCCCGAACAGAAGGCGCGGATCGCGCTGGCGTCGACCGCGCCGACGGACTGATGCGCTGAAACGTTGCAGGGCCAAGGGCCGCGGCCGGGGCGCGCCCCGGCCGGCTGCGGGCGGCGCTTACGCGGCGACGTAGCGGAGCACCGCGTCGGCGATCGTGTCGCGATGCCGCGCGCGCAGGCGCGGCGCCGACGGATCGCGGCCGAACGCGGCGCCGAACGTGTAGCGGTTCGACACGCGATGGAAGCAGAACGAGCTGATCAGCAGGTGCAGGTCGAACGCGTCGATGTCCTTGCGGAACGCGCCGCTGGCCGCGCCGCGCTCGAGCAGTTCCTCGAGCGTCTTGATGATGCTGACGTTGCGGTTCTTGAACGACTTGAGCTGTTCGACATATTTCGCGCCGTGGATGTTCTCGATCGACACGAGACGGACGAAATCGCGATGCTTGTCGTGATAGTCGAACGTGAACTCGACGAGACGGCGCATGCCTTCGCGCGGCTCCATGTCGCCGACGTGCAGTTCCTGCTCGAGTGCGCGGATGTCGCCGTACACCTTCTCCAGCACGGCCTCGTACAGGCCTTCCTTGCTTTCGAAGTAGTAGTAGAGCATCCGCTTCGTCGTGTTCGTCCGCTCCGCGATCGCGTCGACGCGCGCACCGGCGAGGCCCATCGCGGAGAATTCCTGCGTGGCGACATCGAGGATGTTGCGCTTGGTTTGCTCGGGATCGTATTTACGCCGCGCATCGGACGCAAGCGCGCGGGTGTCGGACGTGGCGGCCTTGCTTCCTGCTTTCATGTGACTTTGTTGTGGTTCGCGGCGGCTTGGAAAAGGCATTCTAGCATGTGGGAAATGGCCGCCCGGCCGACCTTCCGCTCTAATCGGCAAGGCCGTCGCGGGCGCTCAGCGGCGGCAGGAGGCGAGCGCATCGCGGGCCTGGTACGCCGTATACGTGAGTTGCGCGGCGGCGAGGCCGGCCAGGCCGAACGTGCGCGTGAGCCCGAACGCGGCGAAGCCGTCCGGCACCGGCCGGCCTTCGGCCAGCGCGGCGGCGAGCGCCTCGCCGGCCACCGTGGTCGGCGCCATCCCGTGGCCGCCGAAAGCGATCGCGTGCCACACGCCGTCCGCGTCGCGGCCGATCTGCGGCATCTTGTGCCGCGCGTAGCTCATCAGCCCGCCCCACGCATAGTCGACCTTCACGCCGTCCAGTTGCGGATACACGCGCAGCAGGTCGCGCCGCAGCAGGCGCGCGATCGCGTCGGGGCCGCGGTCGAGCACGGAGATCCGGCCGCCCCACAGGATCCGCGTGTCCTTCAGCGGACGGTAGTAGTCGAACGCGAAACGCGTGTCGTAGATCGCGTACGGCGCGTCGATGGCGTCGGGCAGGCGCGTGCCGAGCGGTTCGGTCGCGATCACGTAGGTCGCGATCGGCAGCACCGCGCGCTCGATGCGCGGCGACACGCCGCGCGCGTAGCCGCCGCCGGCGAACACGACGTCCTTGGCGCGCACCGTGCCCTGCGCCGTGCGCACGACGTACCCGGCGCCGTCGCGCGCGATGCCCAGCGCGGCCGAACGCTCGTACACGCGCGCACCGCCGCGCGAGGCGGCCGCCGCGACGCCGAGCACGTACTTGAGCGGGTGGAGGTGGAACGCGTTCGGCTCGAACAGGCCGCCGTAATAGCGCCGGGTCTTCAGCCGCTCGCGCAGCGCGCCGGTCGGGACGGGTTCCCACTCGACGCCGAGTTCGTTTTTCATCAGCGTGCGCACACCGTCGAGCCGCGACGGATCGTCGAACCAGTTCGCGAGCATCACGCCCTCGTCGACGATGTCGCAGTCGATCCCGTAGCGGGCGATGCGCGCGCGGATCAGGTCGACCGCGTCGACGGTGAGCCGGTACAGCCGGCGCCCTTCGTCGCGGCCGAGCGTGCGCAGCAGGTCGGCGTTGTCGAGGCTATAGCCGCCGAACACGAAGCCGCCGTTGCGGCCCGACGCGCCGAAGCCGACCCGTTCGCTGTCGAGCACGACGACGTCGCGCACGCCGCGCTCGACGAGGCCGAGCGCCGTGCACAGGCCGGCGAGGCCGCCGCCGACGATGCAGACCTGCGTATCGATCGGGCCGGTCAATTGCGGATAGGGCTGGCGGGTAACGGTGGCTTCGTAGAAGTTCTGCATGCGTTTTCGGTGAATCGTGACGGCGGAAAAACGGACGGCGCGCGTGGATCTTGCCTGAACGCGCGCGCCGCGTCGAATGGGGTTTTCAGCGCAGCGGCCGCCGCGGTCGGGCGGTCGCCGGCGCGTTGCCGGGCGTCAGGCGCCCGGCGTCGGGTTGACCGGCCGGGCGACGTAGGCCGGATAGCCGGCATCGGCCTTTTCGGTGGCGTCGGGCGTCGCGTTGCGGTCGATCCACGGCGCGATTTCCATGTCCTCGTAGCGTACCAGCCGGCATTTGCGCACCAGCGCGTAGCCGAGCCAGATCGCGAGGAAGAACGGCAGGCCGATGTAGGTCGCGGCGACGCCCGTCCAGTCGATCTTGTCGGCGAGGAACGCGTGGTAGTCCTGGCCGAGCGCGACGATCGCGCACAGGGCGAACGCGAACAGCGGTCCGAACGGGAACCACTTCGACCGATACGGCAACTGGTCGAGCCGGTAGCCCTGCTTCAGGAAACCCTTGCGGAACCGGTAGTGGCTGACCGCGATGCCGAGCCACGTGATGAAGCCGGCCATGCCGGACGTGTTCAGCAGCCACAGGTAGACGGTCTTGTCGCCGTACAGCGACGTGAGAAAGCACAGCGCGCCGACGGCGGTGGTCGCATACAGCGCGTTGCGCGGCACGCCGCCGGGCGACAGCTTCGCAAACAGCTTCGGCGCGCGGCCTTCGACCGCGAGGTTGTAGAGCATCCGCGTCGACGCGTACATGCCCGAGTTGCCGGCCGACAGCACGGCCGTCAGGATCACCGCGTTCATCACGCCGGCCGCGAACGCGAGGCCCGCGTGGCGGAACACCAGCGTGAACGGGCTCACGCCGATGTCGGTCACGTCGCTCTTCAGCAGGCTCGGATCGGTGTACGGAATCAGCACGCCGATCACGAAGATCGCGAACACGTAGAACAGCAGGATGCGCCAGAAGATCTGGCGCACCGCGCGCGGAATCGTCGTGCGCGGGTTTTCCGATTCGCCGGCCGCGACGCCGATCATTTCGGTGCCCTGGAACGAGAAACCCGCGATCATCGCGACGCCGAGCATCGTCGCCCAGCCGCCGACGAACGGCGCGTCGCCGATCGTGAAGTTGCCCCAGCCGGCGCTCGGGCCGCCCTGCATGATCCCGAAGATCATCAGCAGACCGACGCCGACGAACGCGAGCACCGTCAGCACCTTGACCAACGCGAACCAGTATTCGGCTTCGCCGAAGCCGCGCACCGACAGCGCGTTGAGCGCGAAGATCAGCGTGAGGAACAGCGCGCTCCACCAGACGCCCGGCACGTGCGGGAACCAGTAGTTCATCACGAGCTGCGCGGCGACGAGCTCCACCGCCAGCGTCACGGCCCAGCTGTACCAGTAGTTCCAGCCGAGCGCGAAGCCGAAGCCTTCGTCGACGAACTTCGCGCCGTAGGTCGCGAACGAGCCCGACACCGGCATGAACGCGGCCATCTCGCCGAGGCTCGTCATCAGGAAATAGACCATCAGGCCGATCACCATGTACGCGAGCATCGCGCCGCCGGGGCCGGCCTGCGAGATCGACGCGCCGGATGCGACGAACAGCCCCGTGCCGATCGAGCCGCCGATCGCGATCATCCGTAGATGGCGGGCCTGCAACGCGCGGTGGAGGGACGGCTTCGCGGGCGGCGAGCCGGACGGACGGGACGAATCGGGGCGGGCATCTGAATGCATGGCGGGCGCTGGGCGCTGTCTCCGGGATTGTTTTTCGGTGACGAAGCGCGACGCGTGGCCGGCCGCGGCCGGGTAGCGGTGATGCGGTGCGAGACGGGCCCGCTGAGCCGGGCCGTGGTGCGTGTCGCCTTCGTCGGTCGTCCGGCTGCCGTGGTGGCGGCCGGCGGCGCGCCGGGTGCGTTGCACCTCGACGTCGCACCGATTGTGTGTGCCCGGTGCATCGGCGGCAAACGATATTTCCGAACAGGGTGATGCGAGATGATCATCAACTTGTGTCGTGCCGCGACGTATCCGAGCGCCCGGTTGCGGGCTTGGGAAACGTCCCATATCGGTACTGAAACAGGCCTGGCGAGCCGGCTTACTTCTTGCGCTTTTGGAATGAAGTCGTGAGTTAATATCAATAGCGGCCCGACTTGTGGCCATCGACAATGCGTTTCATGGATCGTGCCTCGCGAGGCTGGGGCGCGCCGTCCGGCCTGGCTTTCCGGCGACGGCGCAGCACGATGCGCCGGATGGCGCACCGGGCCCGCCGCGCGGCGCATCCGCTTGCACAAGGCGCTCGAACGCGCTCCAATCGAATCACGCGGGCGGCGCTGCCGCCGCACCGATCAATCTGTCCCTGAAGAGGAAGTGATGCAATTCAACGACATTCTTGCCGCGCTCGACATCGATCTCGCCCAGTGGAAAGGCAACGCGCTGACCGCGCGTTCGCCGCTCGACGGCGCGACGCTTGCGACGCTGGCCGTCGACACGCCCGCCGACGCCGAGCGCAAGATCGACGCCGCGCACGACGCATTCCTCAAGTGGCGCACGGTGCCGGCGCCGGTGCGCGGCGAACTCGTGCGCGTGTTCGGCAACGTGCTGCGCGAGCACAAGGCCGAGCTCGGTCGCCTCGTCACGCTCGAAGCCGGCAAGATCACGTCGGAAGGCCTCGGTGAAGTGCAGGAAATGATCGACATCTGCGATTTCGCGGTCGGCCTGTCGCGCCAGCTTTACGGCCTCACGATCGCGTCCGAGCGTCCGGGCCACCGGATGATGGAAACGTGGCACCCGATCGGCGTGTGCGGCGTGATCTCGGCGTTCAACTTCCCGGTCGCGGTGTGGGCGTGGAATGCGGCGCTCGCGTTCGTGTGCGGCGATTCGGTCGTGTGGAAGCCGTCCGAGAAGACGCCGCTCACCGCGATCGCTTGCCACGTGCTGCTTCAGAAGGCGCTGCGCGAGTTCGAGAAGACGCATCCGGGCGTCGCGCCGGCGGAGCTGAGCCAACTGGTGCTGGGCATGCGCGATGTCGGCGAGGTACTGACGGCGTCGAAGAAGGTGCCGGTCGTCAGCGCGACGGGCAGCGTGCGGATGGGCCAGGAAGTCGCGAAGGTACTGAGCCAGCGTCTCGGACGCGGCATCCTCGAGCTCGGCGGCAACAACGGGATGATCGTCGCGCCGAGCGCGGATCTCGACCTCGTCGTGCGCGCGGTCACGTTCGCGGCGGTCGGCACGGCCGGCCAGCGCTGCACGACGCTGCGCCGGCTGATCGTGCATCGCAGCCTCGTCGAGCAACTGCTGCCGCGCATCGAGAAGGCGTATGCGTCGGTGAAGGTCGGCAATCCGCTCGAGGAAGGCACGCTGGTCGGCCCGCTCGTCGATCGTGCGTCGTTCGACGCGATGCAGAAGGCGCTGGCCGATGCGCGCGAGCAGGGCGGCGAAGTGAAGGGCGGCGAGCGCGTGGACGTCGGTCACGCGGATGCGTACTACGTGCGTCCGGCCATCGTGCGGATGCCGAAGCAATCGGCGGTGGTCGAGCGCGAGACGTTCGCGCCGATTCTGTACGTGATGGTCTACGACGATTTCGACGACGCGATTGCCGTGCACAACGCGGTGCCGCAGGGGCTGTCGTCGGCGATCTTCACGAACGACATGCGCGAGGCCGAGCAGTTCATGTCGGCGGCCGGCAGCGATTGCGGGATCGTCAACGTGAACATCGGCACGAGCGGTGCGGAGATCGGCGGCGCGTTCGGCGGCGAGAAGGAAACGGGCGGCGGGCGCGAGTCGGGTTCGGATGCGTGGAAGGCTTATATGCGTCGTGCGACGAATACGATCAATTACAGCCGGCAGTTGCCGTTGGCGCAGGGGGTGAAGTTCGACGTATAAGTGCGGGCGCCCGGCTTGGGCGTTCCGACGGTCGAATGAAATGGGCCGGTTGCCGTGGAAGCGGTAACCGGCCCATTTCGTTTACTGCGTGGCGCGCGGCGCGCCGATCGATCGCGAGCGTACCCGCTCGATGGCTCACTTACGATTCGTGCCGCGTGGAACCATCGGCCGCCGGCATGTTCTGCACGACCAGCATCTGCGGGCTCGACAACGTAATCCCCGCCGCCCGCAACTGCTTGAGGATCTCGAACAGCAGATCGCTTTTCGTCGAACTCGCGATCCGCGGGCTCGACACGTAACCCGTCACGCTCAGCGTGATCCCGTCCGGCGTGAGCTGGCTGAACGTCACCGACGGCGCCGGCTTCTCGAGAATCGCCTGGTGCTCGCGATACGCATCGAGCAGCAGGTCGCGCACCTGCTCGGGATCGGTGTTCAGCGGGAACGTCAGCACCAGCGTCGCGACGCCCTGCGTGCTGTTGCCCATCGTCACGTTGCGCACGTTCTGCGAGATCAGTTGCGAGTTCGGCACGATCACGGTCGAGCGGTCGCTCAGCTGGATCTCGGTCGCACGCACGTTGATGCGGCGAATATCGCCTTCGACGCCCGCGATGCTGACCATGTCGCCTACCTTCACCGGGCGCTCGGTCAGCAGGATCAGCCCCGACACGAAGTTCTTCACGATTTCCTGCAGGCCGAAGCCGATCCCCACCGACAACGCGCTGACGATCCACGCGAGATTGTTCCACTTGACGCCGAGCAGCCCGAGCGTCATCAGCACGAGCAGCACGTAGCCGACGTTGGTGAACAGCGTGATCAGCGACACGCGCATGCCCGTATCCATGCCGAGCGCGGGCATGAACTCGCCGTCGAGCCAGCGGCGCAGCGAGCGCAGCAGGTACAAGCCGATCGCGAAGCCGATCACGGCGTTCATGATCCGGTCGGGCATGATGTTCAGGCTCTGCAGCCGCTGGCTGCCGATCATCGCGACCGCGCTGTCGAGCAGGTCGCTCGGCGTGGTGCCGAAGCCGCCGGTCAGCAGCGCGATCGCCGCGATCAGCATCAGCAGGCTCGTGCCGAAGCCGGACAGGACCGTACGCGCCTGGTCGAGGTGGCGGTCTTCGAGCGCGAACAGATGCTTGATCTGCTGGCCCGACGACAGGCTCGACGAGAACAGGCTTTCGCTCGCGTCGCGCGTCAACTGAATCAGGATGTAGGTCGCGCACAGCACGATCTCGAACCACACGAGCTCGTACGTGATGAAGCGCGCGACCGTGATGTAACCGATCAGGAGTGCGATCAACGAAGCGACGATCGCGAGCGTGACGCCGGCATGGATCAGGCCGGCGAGCGTCGAGCGTTGCTCGGGTGCCTCGCCTGCCGCCGCGAGTGCGCTGCGCGCGCGGTTCGCGCGCAACAGCGATGCGCCGACCGTCAGCGCGACGACGAGCGATACGATGCCGCGGCCGAGCAGCGTGACCGACAGGCTGGTATCGACGATCCGGTTGATCGATTCGAGCGTGCCCGACACCAGCAGCAGCGCGGCCAGGATGCTGGGGAACGGCTTCATCGCGAGCGCGACCGGGTCGGCGAGCGCAGGCAGTCGCCACGACGGATGCTTCGTGCAGAGCAGGGCGCGGCCGAGCCCGGCGATCAACGCGCAGGTTGCGGCGAGTTTCGCGAACTGGTCCCACAGATCGGTCAGCGACGGCGTGAGCTCGTAGCGGCGCGCGACGGCGAGGTAGAAAATCTGAATCGCGATGGCCGTCGCGAGGAAGGTCGACAGCACGGTCGACAGCGCGAGCGCACTGCGGCGCAAGCGGGTGGGCGGCAGGCGGGTCAGCGCGATCCATGCGAGCCCGCGCTCGATGAGCCGGCGGCCGCCGAGCCATGCGGCGAATGCAGCGATCAGCAGCAGCGTGGTGATCGCCCGTTGCCCGGGGACCCACGACGAATGCAGCATGTCGAACAGTTCGCCGTTGAAATCATCGAGCCGCTGGCGATCGTCCGGCGACAGGTGGAACAGCGGCAGCCAGAACTGCGCGCTGAAGATGCTGCTCGAACGGAACGCGAGCTGGTTCTTCAGCAGGCTGCGGTGCAGCTTCGCGAACTGCTCGGTCAGGTTCGCGAGGCTCGCCTTCTGGTCGGCGGCCTGCTTCAGCGCGGCGTCGATCTGCGTCTTGCGCGCGTCGAGCGCGGCCCGCTGCTTCGCGACGGCTGGCGTTTCCGGCGCGGCGCCCTCGGCCGGCGGCGGGCCGAGCACGTCGAGTTGCGCCTGGACCTGCGCGCGTTGCGGCGTGAGATCGCTCTGCAGTTTCGCGACATCGGTGCTCAGTTCCTGCGCCGAATCGTCGAGCGCGTCCAGCTCCTTGCTGTTGGACGTGGTCGAGGTCTGCTGCTTGATGCGGTCCAGCTCCGCCTGCATCTGTTTGAGCTGGGCGACGGCGTCGGGCAGCGAGATGGCCGGCACGGATGCGCCGACGCCGCTCGCGACGGGAGCGGAAGCGGCGGCCGGGAATGCCGACGCGGTCGCGATGGCCGCGAACTGCAGCAGCGCGATCAGCGCGATCCGGCGGGCGTACGTGGATAGTCGTTGTATGGACATGGAATTCTTACGATTTGCCGACAATGCCGGTTGCCGAAAGGCAGCCGGAAGCCGGTAGTTGGCCCGCTAGCATGTTACCGGGGCGCGGAACGCGTGGTTGTACCGATTGCGTCTTGTCGTCCGCGGCGATTTCAGCGGCGCGCGCCCGCGCGAAACGGCGCGGCAGCCCCATTATTACCGGCCCGCGCGGCCTGCGCGTGCGGCCGATGGCACCGGAACGCCACGCGGACGCGCCTTTCGTCCCCGACACGCGGTTACGGAAGTTACACATTATTCGACGGGGGAACCGGGCATCGAATGGCCGCGGTGCCTGGAAGGCGTCCGGCCTGCTGGCTTGCCCATGCGTCGAGCGGGCGTGCCGGTACAATGCAGCGATTCGCCCGGCGGCGGTTCGGCAGTCCGCCGGACGGCGACGCACGACACGATACGACACGATCAGGAGACGCGCCCAAGATGGCCTCAACGGACAGCCTTTCCCAGGCACCTGCCCAATCCCCCTCCATCGACCCCGGCTCCATCTCGGCCCGCCTCGATCGCCTGCCGCCGACGCGCAGCGTCTGGAAGCTCGTCGTGCTGCTGAGCCTCGGCTTCTTCTTCGAACTCTACGACCTGCTGTACAGCGGCTACATCGCGCCGGGCCTCGTGAAAAGCGGCATCCTTTCCGCGACCACGCACGGCCTGTTCGGCACCACCGGCGTCGCGAGCTTCATCGCCGCGCTGTTCTCCGGGCTCTTCATCGGCACGATCGCGTGCGGCTTTCTCGCCGACCGCTTCGGCCGCCGCGCGATCTTCACGTGGTCGCTGCTGTGGTACACGGCCGCGAACATCGTGATGGCGTTCCAGGACACCGCGGCGGGGCTGAACTTCTGGCGCTTCGTCGTCGGTCTCGGCCTCGGCGTCGAGATGGTGACGATCGGCACGTACATCTCCGAACTCGTGCCGAAGCAGATTCGCGGTCGCGCGTTCGCGTGCGAGCAGGCGGTGGGGTTCGTCGCGGTGCCGGTGGTCGCGTTCCTCGCTTACCTGCTCGTGCCGCACGCGCCGCTCGGCCTCGACGGCTGGCGCTGGGTCGTGCTGATCGGCGCGCATGGCGCGCTGTTCGTGTGGTGGATTCGCCGCGAACTGCCGGAAAGCCCGCGCTGGCTCGCGCAGCAGGGCCGGGTCGACGAAGCCGACCGCATCATGCGCGCGCTCGAGGCGAAGGTCGAAGCCGAATACGGGCGGCCGCTGCCGCCGCCGGCACCGGCCGAACCCGTGCCGCCGCGCGGCAGCTTCCGCGACATGTGGGTGCCGCCGTATCGCAGCCGCACGATCATGATGACGATCTTCAACGTGTTCCAGACGGTCGGCTTCTACGGTTTCGCGAACTGGGTGCCGACGCTGCTGATCAAGCAGGGCATCACGATCACGTCGAGCCTGATGTATTCGAGCGTGATCGCGCTCGCGGCGCCGATCGGCCCGCTGATCGGCCTCGTGATCGCCGACCGCTTCGAGCGCAAGTCGGTGATCGTCGCGATGGCGGCGGCGATCGTCGTCTGCGGGCTGCTGTTCAGCCAGACGACGGTGGGCGCCTTCCTGATCGTGCTCGGCATCGGTCTCACGCTGGCGAGCAACATCATGTCGTACAGCTTCCACGCGTACCAGGCCGAATTGTTCCCGACGTCGATTCGCGCGCGGGCCGTCGGCTTCGTCTATTCGTGGAGCCGCTTCTCGGCGATCTTCTCGTCGTTCGTGATCGCGGCCGTGCTGCGCGGGTTCGGCACGTTCGGCGTGTTCGCGTTCATCGCGGGCGCGATGGTGATCGTGATGGCGGCAATCGGATGGATGGGGCCGCGCACGAAGGGTATCGCGCTCGAAACCATCTCGAAGTAGCGGGCAGGTGCGCACGCGTGCCGCACGGTTCGTTGCGGCATGCGTGCGATGCGGTCCAACGTTTCTGGTTCGGGCTATCCGGTCTCCCAGTTGTTTTGTTATGCGAATCAAAAGGGAAGTGCGATCGAACCGGCTCGAGCGCGCACGCGTTCGGCCGCGGGCGAAACGTCAACACACGAGCCTGCCACGCACCGACGACACGAGCGGCAACGAGTTGAAACAAAGCGTGACGAAGCGCAATGACACCGTGAAATCGCGATTTGCATCGCAGCCGATTCGCGTATGGACGAGTAAAATGAGGGGCCTGACGACTCATTAGCCGCCATCGGAGCGCCCGCGTTGGATCAGTGAACGGCTCCCCCGCGAAGAGGCGTCGGCGCCGGGCGCACGCGATGCGCCGGACGTGTCGATGGCTTGCGCGGAAGATGCGCCGCTCGCAACAGCACGCTGCGGCGGCCGGATCGGCCGATGGCTTCGAACGTATGATTCTTGCCCACCTGGCGCGGCAATTTGCAAAGCCGCGTTGCCGTCACCGCGCAGTCGCCGCATACGTGTGGCTCGCTGCGACGGTGTCGATTTCCGTTCTCGCCGAACGGCCTGCCTTTGCCGCGCCCGACGCGCCGTCGTCGGCCGTGCAATCGTCATCCGGTGCGTCGCCTGCATCGGCGGCCTCTCCCACGCATCCCGCTTCGTCCGCGCATGCGGCGTCGGGCGCATCGGCCGCCGCGCCGACATCCGCCGCGTCACAAGCGAATCACGTGAATCATGCAGAACCCGCGAGCGCGGGATCGGGTGCGTCGGCTGCTTCCGCCGCGTCGGCTAGCGCGCCTGCGTCGGCTGCCTCCGGCACGCCTGCCAGCGAGGCCGAGCCGCCACCACCCACTCCGCCGCGCCGGCATCCGCCGCTGTCGGCCGAGGAAGCGCAGAACGCGACGACGCGCGCGCTCGACATGCGCAAGCGTTTCATGCAGGAAGTCACGCGACGCCTGACCGTGCCGGCGAGCGAGCAGCGCGCGTATGGCGAGCGGCTCCAGAAAGCGCTCGCCGATGCGGATCTCGGCGATCTCGCCGGCGAATACGTCGCGATGGTCGACCGCGCGCCGAACGTGCAGGCGCTGTTCATCTATTTCCGCGCGACGCCGGCCAATGCATGGCTGATGATCGGCGCATCGCCGGTCGGCACCGGCTTGCCGGGCCAGTACGACCATTTCCTGACGCCGCTCGGCGTGTTCCATCACTCGCCGGACACGATGGATTTTCGCGCGGAAGGGACGACGAACGAGAACGGTATTCGCGGCTACGGCCGCCGCGACATGCGTATCTACGACTTCGGCTGGGTGGACGGCGAGCGCGGCTGGGGCAAGGGCGGCGTGTCGCCGATGCGCTTCCAGATGCATGCGACCGATCCCGACCGGCTCGAGGCGCTGCTCGGCATCCGGCACTCGAAGGGTTGCGTGCGGATTCCCGCGTCGCTGAACACGTTCCTCGACCGGCACGGCCTGCTCGACGACGATTACCAGGCGCGTGTCGAGGCCGGCAAGTCGCTGTGGGTGCTGCGTCGCGATCGCGACATCACGCCGATCGCGGGCCGCTATCTGGTCGTGATCGACAGCGCCCGCAAGACCCGCCCGGCGTGGTCGCCGATGCCGGGGCGCGGCGCATGGTCGAAGCTGCCGAAGGGCGGCGACACGGCAGACTGAGCGCCGGCGCGCCGAACGCGGGCGCGCGAGGATGAGAATAAATCCGTTTTATCGAGATATAAAGAAAGCAAACTTTTATTATCCGATCCGGGTTCGTATAGTCGAGGCCAGTTTCGCGGAACCCTGCCGCGCCTGGACCACCACCGACCACACGACCCGCATGAAAACTCTTTACAAGCTCGCTCCGCTCGCGATGCTCGGCGCCTTCGCGACCCATGCCTGTGCGCAAAGCAGCATCACGCTGTACGGTCTCATCTCGGCCGGTGTCGGGTTCGCGACGAACCAGGGCGGCAAGAACGCGTGGCAGGCGCTGTCCGGCACGAACCAGAACCCGCGCTGGGGGCTGAAGGGCAAGGAGGATCTCGGGCAAGGGCTGTCCGCGGTCTTCCAGCTCGAGAACGGCTTCAACGTGATGACGGGCACGGCCGCGCAGAACGGCCGCGAGTTCGGGCGCATGGCGTACGTCGGCCTGGCCGACCGCACTTACGGCTTGCTGACCTTCGGTCGCCAGTACGACGCGATCCACGACTACATCGGGCCCGTGATCATCGCGAGCAACGGCGTGAACATCGGCGACAACGACAACGGCTACAACGACATTCGCGTGCAGCACTCGGTCAAGTACGTGAGCCCCGTCTACTACGGGCTGAAGTTCACCGCGCTGTACGGCTTCAGCAATGCGACCGGTTTCGCGAACAACAGCGCGTACAGCTTCGGGCTGGGCTATGAGCGTGGCCCGCTGCGCTGGAGCGCGGTCTATGCGCAGTACAACCATCCTTACAGCGCGACGAACCAGGACGGCGCGATCGCGAACGACTACGCGTCTCCGCTGCTGATCTTCAGCAAGAGCGCGATGACGCCCGCCGCATATGCGAGCCGGCAGCGGATCGCGGGCACGGGCGGCTTCTACACGATCGGCCGCGCGCAGTTCGCCGCGATGTTCACCGACGTGCGCTACGATTACCTCGACAATTCGCACCTGCACCTGCAGAACCTCGGCGTGAACGTCGTCTACACGATGACGCCGCAGCTCTTTCTGGGCGCCGCGTATGCGTTCACGAACGGCAAGTACGACGTGATCGACAAGCGTCCGAAATGGCATCAGGTGAACCTGCAGGCCGATTACTTCCTGTCCAAACGCACCGACGTCGCGCTGACGGTGATCGCGCAGCAGGCGGCCGGCGACGCCGATCATGCGCAGATCTTCGCGTATGCGCGTTCGACCGGCACGCGCCAGATGATGGCGACGCTCGGCGTCCGGCACGTCTTCTGAGTACCCGACCATGAGCCATCCGATCCCATCCCGCCGCACCTTCCTGAAACTGTCCGCCGCGCTGGCCGGCACCGCGCTGTTGCCCGAAACGGGCGCATTCGCGGCTGGCGCCGCCGCCGCGCGCCGCACGGTGATCATCGATACCGATCCGGGGCAGGACGACGCCATCGCGATCCTGTTCGCGCTCGGCGCGCAGGATCGGCTCGACGTGCGCGCGCTGACGGCCGTGGCGGGCAATGTGCCGCTCGACCTGACCGAACGCAATGCGCGGATCGTCCGCGACTGGGCCGGCCGCACGACGACGCTGCCGGTGTACGCGGGCTGCCCGCGCCCGCTCGTGCGCGAGCTCGTGACGGCCGCGAACGTGCACGGCAAGACGGGGCTCGAAGGCGTCGAACTGCACGCGCCGCGCGCGCCGCTCGCCGCCGGTCACGCGGTGTCGTACCTCGTCGATACGCTGAGCCGTGCGGCGCCGAACAGCGTGACGCTGTGCGCGCTCGGCCCGCTGACGAACATCGCGACCGCGCTGGTCGAAGCACCGCAGATTCGCGGCGCGCTGCGCGAGATCGTGCTGATGGGCGGCGCGTTCTTCGAGCGCGGCAACATCACGCCGGCCGCCGAGTTCAACATCTACGTCGATCCGCAGGCGGCCGACGTCGTGTTCGGCAGCGGCGTGCCGATCGTCGTGCTGCCGCGCGACGTCGCGGTGAAGGCGCCGATCACGCCGGCGCGCGTCGCGCCGTTCCGTGCGCTCGGCAACCGCTGCGGCGCGATCGTCGCGGACATCATGGAGGCGGAGCTCGCGTACAACAAGAAGCGGCGCGGGATCGACGACGCGCCGATGTACGACCCGACGGCCGTCGGCTATCTCGTCGATCCGACGCTGTTCGGCGGACGCAAGGCGAACGTGGTGGTCGAAACGACCGGGCAGTGGACGCTCGGCGAGACGATCGTCGACTGGAACGGGCGCAGCGGCCGTGCCGCGAACGCGACGTGGATCAACGAGGTCGACGCGGACCGCTTCTATGCGACGCTCGTCGAGCGCATCGCGAAGCTGCCCTGAACGCGGGCGGCACGCGCGGCGAACGCGGCATCAGATGTGCTTCGCAATCCACTCGCGGCACGTGCGTACATGCGGGCCGCGATCGTCGGCGGCGAGCGAGATCAGCGAGATCGCACGCGTGACACGCGGTTTGTCGACGCGTAGTGCGACGAGTTCGGGATCGTGCAGATGCATCGTGTAGAGGCTCGGCAGCACGGCGGTGGCGAGGCCGTTGCGCGCGAGCGCGTAGAGCGGCTCGGTGTATTCCATCCGGTACGCGACGTTCAGGCGCAGCTTCCCGGCGCCGCCGGTGCGATGCAGCGATTCGCTGACGCTGCCGCGCACGAACACCGCGAGCTCGCGATCGACGAGCTTCGCCCACGTGACGCTCTTCGCGCGGGCGAGCGGATCGTCGTGCCGCACGACGATCACGATCTCGTCCTCGAACAGTTGCCGGTAGCGCAACGTGCCGTCGTCGCCGTCCGGTTCACGCACGCCGATGCCGAGATCCGCGACGCCGTCGCGCACCGCTTCGACGAGCGCGCTGTTCGGTAAATCGGTGAGCGTGAAGCGCAGCGTCGGGTGCGTGCCGCGCAATGCATTGAGCGCGGGCAGCAGGCGGCCCGCGGCCGACGGAATGAACGCGATGCGCACGGTCTGGATGCGTTCGCCGATGAGCCGCGTCATGTCGTCGAAGGTGCCGCGCGCCTGGTTGAGCAGGCGTTCGGCGAGCGGCAGCACGGCTTCGCCGGCCGTGGTCAGCGTGAGCCGGTGCGCGGTGCGTGCGAACAGGCGGCCGCCGAGCAGGAACTCGATCTGGCGGATCGACGCGGTGAGCGCCGGCTGCGTGAGCGACAGCGCCTGCGCGGCTCGAGTGAAGCTGCGTGCATGTGCAAGGACGACGAAGTGCTGGACCTGCCGCAGCGTGAGCGCGGGGAGCAGCGACGAGCGGTCGGACATCGGGCAATAACGGTCGGGATGCGGTACGCGGCAGTATAAGGCCGCGCTGCACGAACCGACACGGGACAATATTCGGAATCACGGGAGAACCACCATGTCAGCGACTGACACGATGCCGGCGCGCGCGCCGGCCAACTGGATCGAACGCCGCTTCGCGCTCGCCGCGCGCGGCACGAGCGTGCGCACCGAGACGATCGCGGGCGTCACGTCGTTCCTCGCGGCCGCGTACCTGCTCGTCGTGATTCCGTCGCTGCTTGCGACGGGCGGGATGGAGCGCGGCGCGGCGACGACCGCGACGATCGTCGTGTTCGTGCTGTTCACCACGCTGATGGGGCTGTACGCGAACCTGCCGTTCCTCGTCGGCCCCGGCATCGGCGGCTCGGTGATCATCGGCGTGACGCTCGCGACGACCGAGCACGTCGGCTGGCAGACGGGCCTCGGCATCGCGTGCGTGTCGGGCGTGCTGTTCTTCCTGCTGACGATCCTCGGCGCGCGCGGCGTCGTGGTGCGGCTGATTCCGGTGCAGATCAAGCTCGGCCTCGGCGCGTCGATCGGACTGTTCGTCACGATGCTCGGGCTGCGCAATGCGGGGATGGTCGTCGCGAACGCGAAGACCAACGCGTTCGCGCTCGGCGACTTCTCGCGGCCGGGCGCACTCGTCGCGCTGATCGGCCTCGCGGTGGCGATCGTGCTGCAGGCGCGCAAGGTGCCCGGCGCGATCCTGATCGCGATCCTCGTCGCGGCCGCGGCCGGCGTACCGCTCGGCGTCACGCACCTGCCGGCGTCGTTCGTGTCGCTGCCGCACAGCATCGCGCCAATCGCGTTCAAGCTCGATATCGGCAGTGCGTTGAGCGTGGCCGCCGCGCCGTACCTGTTCGCGTTCTTCGCGGCGGAATTCTTCTCGACGCTCGGCACCGCGCTGGCGGTCGGCGCGAAGGCGAACCTGCTCGACGAAGAGGGCAACCTGCCGAACATCAATCGGCCGTTTCTCGTCGATTCGCTCGCCGCGACGCTCGGGCCCGTGTTCGGCATTCCGGCGCTGACCGCGCTGATCGAATCGGCTGCAGGCGTGGAAGCCGGCGGCCGCAGCGGGCTGTCGTCGCTGGCCGCGGCCGTGCTGTTCGCCGCGATGTTGCTGTTCGTGCCGGTCGCGCTCGCGATCCCGAAGGAAGCGACCGCGCCGGCGCTGATCCTGATCGGGCTGTCGATGTTCGCGACGATCCGCCATACGCATTTCGACGACTTCACCGATGCGCTGCCCGTGATGTCGATGGTGCTGCTCACGCTGATGTCGAACAGCTTCGGCACCGGCATTGCCGGCGGGCTACTGTGCTACGTGCTCGTCAAGCTGCTGGCCGGCCGCTGGCGCGACGTGTCGTGGGGGCTCGTCGTGCTCGCGATTCCGCTCGGCTATTACTTCTGGACCGTCGTGAAGCCGCACTGAGAGACGGCTTGCGCGACGCATCGCACTACCGCAAAAGAGACTGACATGAAGGGAACACCAGGCAACGTCCCGGCCGCGCGCACGGGCATCGACATCACGCCGGCCCATCGGGCCTTCTTCCACGCGCTGCCGAAGGTCGAACTGCATTGCCACCTGCTCGGCGCGGTGCGGCACGACACGTTCGTCGCGCTGGCCGAGCGCAGCGGCGCGCCGATCGAGCGTGCGCAGATCGATGCGTTCTACGCGCGCGGCGAGAAGCCGGTCGGCGTGCTGCACGTGCTGCGCGCGCTCGACCGGTATCTGCTGACGCAACCCGACGATCTGCGGCGAATCGCATACGAATATCTGGAAGACGCGGCCGCGCACAACGTGCGGCACGCGGAGTTCTTCTGGAATCCGACGGGAACGGTGCGCGTGTCGGGCATCGCGTATGCGGACGCACAGGCCGCGATCGTGACCGCGATCCGCGATGCCGCGCGCGATTTTCGGATCGACGCGCGCCTGATCCCGAGCATCGATCGCGAGCAGGACCCGGACGAAGCGGTTGCGATCGTCGAGTGGATGAAGGCGAATCGCGCGGACGAAGTCGCGGGGCTCGGCATCGACTATCGCGAGAACGACCGGCCGCCCGAGCTGTTCTGGAAGGCGTACCGCAATGCACGCGCGGCCGGTTTTCGCACGACCGCGCATGCGGGCGAGTTCGGGATGTCGTGGCGTAACGTCGAGACGGCCGTCGATCTGCTGCAGGTCGACCGTGTCGATCACGGCTATACGATCGTCGACAACCCTGAGCTGTGCGCGCGCTACGCGGAGCGCGGGATCGTGTTTACCGTCGTGCCGACGAATTCGTACTATCTGCGCACGTTGCCGCCGGAGCAATGGGCCGAACTGCATCCGATGCGCAAGATGCCGGGCCTCGGGTTGAAGATTCATCCGAACACGGACGATCCGACGTTGCACAAGGTCAATCCGAGCGAGGCGTGGGAACTGATGTTCAGTCATTTCGGCTTCACCGTGGCCGACTTGAAGCAGTTCATGCTGAACGGGATCGACGGCGCGTGGGTCGACGATGCAACGAAGGCTGCGTGGCGTGCCGTATGGGCGCCGGCGTTCGATGCGCTGGCTGCAACGCTCGCGGCGGGCTGAGCGGGCCGCCGGCATCGCGCAACCCGGCATAGCGGGGCAGCGGGTTCGCGATTTCGGTTGTGCCCGACGTCATGCGGCGTTCGGCGTCGATGGACGACGACGAAGCGGGCGGTGATGCGTGCCAAGCCCGCTTCGTTCAGGCGGGCCAGGGAGCGCATGAGTCGGTCGGGCCCGATGTCCCGCATCCGTAGCGTCGTCGCTGCGCACCGCGTGGCCGCAGTAGGCCCCCTTTCAGGCTGGCATACGCCGCTTGCGTTCGCTATATTGGCGTCCGGCGGCATCCGATTGCGATGCCGCCGCCGTGCGCGCCCGCGCCGGCATTCCAACAGCAATTCGAACCTGAGAGGCTCCGCCGTGCGCATTCCCGTTTTCTGTCTGATGTTGTTCGTTTCGCTGTCCGCGCGAGCCGGCAGTGCCTGCGATGGGCTGCTCGGCGATTACGCGCCGGCCGCCGGCAAGCCTGCGACCATGCGGGTCGAGAAGGTGGGGAGCGACATCGTGCTGCGTGCGCGCGATGGCGGCCGCTGGAGCGTCGATACGGCTCCGGCGCACGAGGCCGAACTCGATACGGACGGTCCGGAGAAACCGCCTGCCGACGCATGCGTGCTCGAGGTGCCGGGCGGCCAGCTCGTCAGGATGCCGATCGGGACGCCGTATCAGGTCACGTCCATCACGGGCAACGGCTTCACGACGAAGCATTCGACCACCGGCGTCCTGCTGCTGAGGACGCAAGGCTTCCAGGTCGACGGCATCGAACTGCATCGGGTCGCGCGCAGCGGCGATTCGCCGTCGGCGCCGTGAGGGCGATGGCCGCGCGCTGATGGCGAGCGGACCGGCAGGTTGCGGCACACGGCGACACGACAACGAGGCGACTCCTTCCGATGGGCAATCGAGCATGGCTGTATCTCCAGGCCGGTGACGGCGACGAGGCGCGAACGATCCCGTTCGCGGAATCCAATAACCACTTCCCGCTGCTGTGGCGCGTGCTGCTTGCCGACGGCGACGCAGGCAACGCGATTACCGATCAGCGCGTGTTCGGCGACGCCGGCACGCCTAACCTCGTGAGCGACGCCCGTGCCGCGCATGCGCGCGTCAGCCGGCTGGCATCGTTCGTCACCGCGTATCCGCTGCCGGGCGACGATCCGGCGCTGGCGCGCCAGTTCGATGCGCTCGTGCGTCATCTGGGCGAATCGATCGATGCGCTCGGCGACGCGCATGGCGCGCCGCGGCTGTCCGCGAACCTCGACGAACTGTCATGGTTCGACGGGGGCGACCCGAACGACTACATCGCCGGGGAGCGCGATGCGTGCACGCGCCTGTGGTGGCGCGTCGCGAACTGCATGGACTTCCGCGACGTGGGCGGCGTGCGCGACGTGCTCGAGATCGACACGCCCGCCGACTGGCGCGACTGGGCATGGGGCTTCGGGTTCGGCGGTGTGTCGCACTACTACTTCTGGCGGCAGGAGCCGCCGCGCAGCGCGACCTACGACGATCTGTTCGGCGGCGGCGAACTGCATGGCGACTATCTCGGCGACGGCACGTTCAGCTTTCGCTCGCGCAACGGGCAGTGGGGCGTACGGCGCGAAACCGACGATGCATGGCGCGTGATCGTGCCGCCCGAATGGGCGAACCTGTGGGCGAGCGGCGCGCGTGACGACCGGTTGCTGTGGGCCGCGCGCGACGGCAAGGTCGGGCTGTTGCTGGCCGACGGCGACGGGGCGCGGATCGTACGCGAACCGGCGTTCGACGCGGTGTGGGATTTCAGCGGCGACGTCGCCTGCGTGCGCGTGGGCGAGCGGTTCGGGCTCGTGCGCACGGATGGTGCGTGGGCGATCGAACCGACGCTCGACGATTTCGGCGAGTTCACCGGCGGCGTTGCGTCCGCGAGCTTGGGCGGCCGTTGGGGCTTCGTCGACACACATGGCGCGTGGGTGATTCCGCCGCGTTTCGACGACGCGCACGAATTCGTGAACGGCGCCGTCGCGGCGGTGGCCGAACGGGAGCAGTGGGGGCTGATCGGGCGCGACGGGCAATGGCGCGCGCAGCCCGAGTGGGCCGCGCTCGAATGGTCGTCCGAGTGCGGCGCGTTCGTCGCGCGGCGCAACGGTCACGTCGGTCTCGTCGATGCGAAAGGCCGGGTGATCGTCGAACCGTGTTACGCGGAAGTGGCCCCGCTGACCGACGGCGACCGCGTGGAAATGTTCGACGAACTCGGTGCGATCCGCCATATCGTGCGGCGTGACGACGGACGTTGCGCGATCGTCGACGGGCAGGGTCGCGTGCTGACGCCGTTCGACTTCGTCGACATGGGTGCGCTGTCGTGGTTGCCCGACGACGAAGCGGTGCCGGGCGAGCTGTTCACGCGTTACGCGATCGGCGTCCTGCCGGGCGAGCCGGTGCAACTGGCGATCTGCGATCTCGAGACGGGCGCGACGATCGCGCAGGGACGCTACGACGACGTGGCCGGGCTGTTCTGGGGCGCCGATCACGGCTGGCTGGCCTGCGTGCAGGATGACGACGGCAACGACGTGCGCGCGACGGTATTGCGCGCGGACGGCACCGTGCTCCATCCGGCGCATTACACGCGGCTCGGCGACGACACGCTGTTCGACGACGACCGCGACGACGATGCCGCGCATGCGACGTCGATGCCGTGGTTCGTTCGCCGTGTCGAGATCGCGCAGCGCTGGAGCATGGACGAACCGGTCGCGGCACTGCGCGACGACGGCACGCCGATGTGGCTGTACGTGGACGGACACGCGACGACGACGCCCCGGTAGCCCGGAGCGTCGCCCGCACGTCAGCGAAAGAATCTCAGCCAGTCGAACCAACCCGAATGCTGCGCGCGCCGCTTCGGCGCCGGTGCGCTGCGCGGCCGGAAGTCCGGCGAGAACTGCACGTGCGGATCGATCGCATGCGCGCGCAGCGCCGCATCGTAGAACGATCCGACGATCGGCAGCGCGCTGTGCGCGCCCGCGCCCCAGTAGTCGCTGCGCAGCGTCACGCTGCCGTCGTCGAAGCCGACCCACGCGCCGGCCACCAGTTGCGGATGCATCAGGATGAACCAGCCGTCCGTGTTGTCCTGCGTCGTGCCGGTCTTGCCCGCGACGTCGATCCGGATTCCGTAGCGCGAGCGGATGTCGGCGCCGGTGCCGTAATCGACGACGCCGCGCATCGCGTCGACGAGCGTCTGCGCCGCGGCCACCGGTAACGCACGCTCGGGCGGCGCGCTGCCGAACGCGGCGAGCACCTTGCCGTCGCGATCCTCGATGCGCGTGATCATCTGCGGTGCGACGTACACGCCGCGGTTCGCGATCGTGCCGTACGCGGACACCATTTCCTTCAGCGTGACGGGGCTCGTGCCGAGCGCGAGCGACGGCACCGCATCGAGCGGGCTGTCGCGCACGCCCATCGCACGCGCGAGCTGCGCGACCTTCGCGGCGCCTTCGTGCTGCATGACCTGCGCGGTGATGCGGTTGCGCGACAGCGCCAGCCCGTCGCGCAGCGTCATCGGCTCGCCGGTCGGCGGCTCCGCATCGGTCGGACGCCACACCGAGTGCGCGTCGATCGGGATCGCGACGGGACGGTCGACGAACGTGTCACCCGGCCGCATCCCGTCCGCAAACGCGGCGCCATAGACGAACGGCTTGAAGGTCGAACCCGGCTGGCGCCGCGCCTGCGCGACGTGATCGAACGGCGCGCTGCCGAAATCGGGGCTGCCGACCCATGCGCGGATCGCGCCGTTGCGCGGATCGATCGCGACGAAGCCTGCCTGTACCTGCGTCTTGCGCTCGCACAGCGCGCGCATGAATGCGCGATTCGCGCCGAGCTGCTTCAGCGCAATCTCGTCGGCGAGCCCGGTGTCGCGTGCCTGCCGATACTCGGGCGTCTGGCGCATGAAGCCGCGGAACAGATCGTTGCGCAGCCCGCAGCCGGACGGCCCGCGCCACGCGCCGTCGGCGATCGCCTGCAGCCGTTCGGTCTGCCGCGTCAGCGCCTGCGTGGCCATGTCCTGCAGCCGCGCATCGAGCGTCGTGCGCACGACGAGGCCATCCGAGTAGAGATCGTGGTCGTTGCGGTCGGCCCACGCGATCAGCCACTTGCGCAGTTGCACCGCAAAATGCGGCGCGAGGCCCGGCTGCGCCGTCTGCGGCTCGAAGTCGACGCGCAGCGGCTGGCGCTGCAGTTGCGCGAGTTGCCGCGGCGACAGCATGCCCATCTGCGCCATCCGGCCGAGTACGATGTTGCGCCGCTGGACCGCGCGTTCCGGATTCAGCACCGGATTGTAGTAACTGTTGCCCTTCAACATCCCGACGAGCGTCGCGCTTTCCGCGATGTCGAGCTGGTCCGCCGACTTGCCGAAGTAGGTGCGCGCGGCCATTTCGACGCCGTATGCGTTGTACAGGAACGGCACGGTATTCAGGTAGGTTTCGAGAATCTCGTCCTTGCTGTACACCGATTCGATCTTGAACGCGGTGATCAGCTCCTTCAGCTTGCGCGTGAGCGTCGGCGCGCGGCCGACTTCGTCGGGATACAGGTTGCGTGCGAGCTGCTGCGTGATCGTCGAGCCGCCCTGGCGGTTGCCCGAGAACGTATGCAGCCCGGCCGCGAGCGTGCGGCGCCAGTCGATGCCGTGATGCGTGTAGAAGCGGTGATCCTCGGTCGCGATCAGCGCGTCGACCATGTGCGGCGAGATCTGCTCGAGCGGCACCCATTCGCGGTTCACGGACCGGAATTCGGCGATCAGCTGGCCGTCGGCCGACAGCACGCGCGCGGGGCGGTCGATGCGCGCCTTGCGGATGTCGCCGATACTCGGCGTGAACGGAACGAACGCGAGCAGGACCAGCAGGCCCAGCACGGGGAGCGCGGCGAGCGTCAGCGCCACGCCGCGCCGGGTCGGATGGCGCAGGCGATGCAGCGCGCCGGCACACAGTGCGCGCACGCGCGTGCGGCACGCGGCGGCGAGCGGCGCGACACGGGCGCGGCAACGGAGCCACGCGTCTCGGAGAAACGGCACGAAGCGATTCAAGGCGGCAGGGGCGCGGAACGAAGACGCGCGATCCTAGCAAACGGAACCCGCGCGCCGGCCGCCGAAACGGCCGTTTGCTTGCAGGATTTACAGACGATTACGTTTGTTGCCCGCCGCCAACCTTTTATCGCGTTCGGGGCCGCGATTCCACCGACGAAACCACGTCCGCGAGCCGCTGCGCGGCCGCTTCCATCTGCGCGCGGCCGAATCCGCCGAAGCCGAGCACGAGCCCGGGGCGCGCCGTGCCCGGCGCGAACATCGGCGACACCGCACGCACCGCGACACCGGCCCGGGCGGCGCGCGCGACCACGTCGAGATCGTCGATGCCCGCCGCGAGCCACAGCACGACGTGCATCCCCTGGTCGCCCGGCTGTACCCACGCGCGCTCGCGCGGCAGCCGCGCGCTAAGCGTGTCGATCAGCAGCGCGCGCTGTTCCGCATAGACGCCGCGCACGCGGCGGATGTGGCGGTCGAGATGGCCTTCGGCGATGAACGCGGCGAGCACGTGCTGGTCGGCGGTCGGCGCATGGCGGTCCATCAGCGCGCGCGCGCCGCAGAACGCGGGCACGAGATCGTCGGGTGCGATCACGTAGCCGAGCCGCAGCGACGGAAACAGGATCTTGCTGAAGGTGCCGAGATAGATCACGCGGCCGGGCGCGAGGCCCTGCATTGACGGAAACGGATAGCCTTCGTAGCGCAATTCGCTGTCGTAGTCGTCTTCGACGACCCATGCGCGGTGCGCGCTCGCCCACGCGAGCAGCGCATTGCGCCGCGCCATGCTCAGCGGCATGCCGAGCGGGTACTGGTGCGACGGCGTGACGAACGCGGCGCGCGCATCGGGCGCGAGACGCACGCCGGCGTCGACGTCGAGGCCGTCGGCGTCGACCGGCACGCGCACCATCGCGTCGCGCCGCCCGGTGCTTTCGAGCAGTGCGGTGATGCCGCGATAGGCCGGATTCTCGACCCACGCACGATCGTTCTCGCCGAGCAGCACCTGGCTCGCGAGATGCAGCCCCTGCTGCGTGCCGCTCGTGATCACGACCTGGCCGGCATCGCAGCGCACCGAGCGCGACCGGCGCACGTAGTCGGCGATCGCCTCGCGCAGCGGCAGCGCGCCTTGCGGATCGGCATAGCCGGACGGCGCGCCGGCGCCGCGGGCGCGCAGGCGATTGCCGAGTCGGCGCCAGATGTCGTCGGGCGCGGTGAGGCCGAGCGGCACCGAGATCGCGAACGGCATGGCCGGCAGCGGACTGAATTCGTGGGCGAGCCGCGCGAAGGTGGCGGCGGGCTCGGGCAGGCCGTCGCGCACCGGGCGCCGGCGCCGGGCAGGCGGCTCGGGCTCGGTGCCGGACGCCGCCTCCGCGAGCGCGTTCGCGACCCGCGTGCCCGCGCCGCCGCGCGATTCGAGAAAGCCTTCGGCGACGAGCTGCGCATACGCGTCGACGACGGTGCCGCGCGCCACCTGCAGCGACGCGGCTAGCAGCCGCGTGGAAGGCAGCGCGTCGCCGGGCCGGACGTCGCCGCGGCGCACGGCGTCGCGCAGCGCCTGCGCGAGCTGGCGGCTCAGGTCGCCGGCTGCGCGGTCGAGCGCGCCGAGCGACGGGATTTCGACGATCCGGGCCGTTCTTGCCATGATTCTGGTCTGCTGAAATTGTTTCAAACCGGCTCTACAGGATAAACCAGTTTGCAGCCACAATCGAACCATGACGGGCCAGCACCCGCGCCATTTCCCACCCCGTACGACCGTGGAGCCGACATGTACATCCCTGCCGCTTACAACGAACCCAACCCCGACGTGCTGCGCGAGCTGATCGTGCAGCATCCGTTCGGCAGCCTGATCACGCACGGCAAGAACGGGCTCGACGCGATCCATATTCCGTTCGTGCTGATGCCCGACGACGACGGCGGGCTCGGCGAACTGCACGCACACGTCGCGCGTGCGAATCCGATCTGGCAGGACGTCGCGGACGGCGACGAGGTGCTCGCGATCTTCCGTGCCGGCGACGCATACATCTCGCCGGGCTGGTATCCGAGCAAGCAGGCGACGCACCGGGAGGTGCCGACGTGGAACTACCGGGTCGTGCATGCGCACGGCCGCATCACGGCGCGCGACGACGAGAAGTTCGTGCGCGGCGTGGTCGCGCGGCTGACGCGGACGCACGAAGCGTCGCAGCCGGTGCCGTGGAAAATGGGCGACGCACCGCAGGACTTCATGGACGAGATGCTGCAATCGATCGTCGGGCTGCAGATCAGGATCACGCAGCTCATCGGCAAGCGCAAGCTCGGGCAGAACAAGCCCGTGGCCGATATTCGCGGCGCGGGCGAAGCGCTGGTCGCGGACGGCAATCTCGCGATCGGGGAGGCGATGCTGGCGGAGGCCGACGCGAAGCGTACTTGAGCGCATGAGGACTGCAGCGCGCGGGCGCATGTCGCGCTCGCGCGCCGCGTCGGGTCACTCCGTGCGCGTCGCGCTCTTCATGCCTTCTCCCGCCTGCGCCAACGCCCCCCGAATCGCGGCCTCCGTCTTGTCGTACCCGCCTTCGCCATAACGCGTATAGACGATCTTGCCGTTCGCATCGATCAGGTACAGCGCGGGCCAGTACTGGTTGCCGTACGCGCGCCACGTGTCGTAGCGGTTGTCTTGCGCGACCGGATACCGGATGTCGAAGCGCCTGATCGCATCGGCGACGTTCTTCGCGTCGCGCTCGAACGGATATTCCGGCGTATGCACGCCGACCACGACGAGCCCCTGGTCGCGATACTTCCGATACCAGTCGTTCACGTACGGGATCGTATGAATGCAGTTGATGCACGAATACGTCCAGAAATCGACGAGCACGACCTTGCCGCGCAACTGGTCGAGCGTCAGCGGCGGGCTGTTGTGCCAGCGGTCGATGCCGGTGAAACCGGGCGCCGTCGCGCCGGCCGGCGACGCCTGCACGCCCGCGTCGTCGCGGGTGCCGGCGAAGGCGGCGAGCCCGGCCGTGGCGGCGAGGGCGATGACGAGGGCGGCGGTCTTGAGTCGGGGCAGCATGGCGTTCTCCTGATCTTTGGGGGCCGTGGCGCGATGGCGGCGGCCGGGACGGGTTTCGACAGGCCCCATTAGGCGGCGCCGACGTATCTGCGATGTGTCCGGCCGGCCGCGCGTGTGCAATGTTGTGTGTCGTCGCGGCGGCGCGATACATTGGGATACAAACGCGTGGCCGCCGTGCGGTATAAAAGCGGACATCGCCCGCCCGAACGAACCCCGACACCGATACCGACAACGACTCATGGACAAGATCGACCACGTGCTGATCGTCGACGACGATCGCGCGATCCGCGAACTGATCGCGGACTACCTGGAGAAGAACGGCATGCGCGTGTCGCTGGCCGCGAACGGCCGCGAGATGCGCAACGTGCTCGATGACGGCGCGCCCGACCTGATCGTGCTCGACCTGATGCTGCCCGGCGAGGACGGCCTGACGCTGTGCCGCGACCTGCGCGCCGGCAAGTTCCGCACGGTGCCGGTGCTGATGCTGACCGCACGCGGCGAGGAAACCGACCGGATCATCGGCCTCGAGATGGGCGCCGACGATTACCTGGCCAAGCCGTTCGCGGTGCGCGAGCTGCTCGCGCGGATCCGCTCGGTGCTGCGCCGCGCGCGCATGTTGCCGCCCGGCATGCAGGTGACGGAAACGGCCGCGCTGCTGGCGTTCGGCGAATGGCAGCTCGACACGACCGGGCGTCACCTGCTCGACGCCGACGGCACGCTGGTCGCGCTGAGCGGCGCCGAATACCGGCTGCTGCGCGTGTTCCTCGACAATCCGCAGCGCGTGCTGACGCGCGACCAGTTGCTCAACCTCACGCAAGGGCGCCAGTCCGATCCGTTCGACCGCTCGATCGACCTGCTCGTGAGCCGGCTGCGCCAGCGCCTGCGCGACGGCGCGCGCGAACCGCGCTACATCAAGACGCTGCGCAACGAGGGCTACGTGTTCTCGTCGGCCGTGACCGCCGTCGGCGGTACGCCGTGAGCGCGCGCATGCCGTGGCGCTGGCCGCGCTCGCTGTTCGCGCGGCTCGCGCTGATCCTGTGCGTGGGCCTCGCGCTCGCGCAGACGCTGTCGTTCTGGCTCACCGTGACCGAGCGCGACCAGGCGACCACGAACCTGATGATGGGCTACATCGAGCGCGAGGTCGCCAGCTCGGTCGCGCTGCTCGACCATCTGCCGCCGGCCGAGCGGGCCGCGTGGTTGCCGCGTCTCGCGCGGCGCAGCTATGCGTTCATCCTCGGGCCGGGCCAGACCGGCACGCCGCCGGAGGCGCGGCTGTCGGCGCGCGTCGAGCGCTCGATTTCGGACGGCATCGGCGGCGACTACCCGCTGACCGCGAATTCGATCCCCGGCGACCGCGAACATCTGCAGGTCCATCTGCGGCTGACCGACGGGTCGCCGCTGACGATCGACATCCATCCGATGTCGACGGTGCCGCTGTCGGGCTGGCTGCCGGCCGTGCTCACGGTGCAACTCGCGGTGCTGGCCGCGTGCTGCTGGCTCGCGGTGCGGCTTGCCACGCGGCCGCTCAAGCAGCTCGCGCAGGCCGCCGACGCGCTCGGCCCCGATCTGAAAGGCGAGCGGCTGAGCGAAGAAGGGCCGTCGGAAGTCGCGCGCGCCGCGCGGGCCTTCAACGCGATGCAGGACCGCATCGCGCAGTACATGGCCGAGCGCATGCAGATCCTCGCGTCGATCTCGCACGATCTGCAGACGCCGATCACGCGGATGCGGCTGCGCGTCGACGTGATGGACGACGACACGCAGGGCGCCAAGCTGCGCCAGGACCTGCTGGAGATGGAGCATCTGGTGAAGGAGGGCGTCGCGTACGCGCGAACGCTGCACGGTACCGAGGAAGCCGCGCGCCGCATCGATCTCGACGCGCTGCTCGACAGCATCGTGTACGACTACACGGATGCGGGGCAGGACGTCGCGCTGCACAGCCGCGCGCCGCTCGCGCTCGTCACGCGGCCGAAGGCGCTGCGCCGCATCGTCGGCAACCTGGTCGACAACGCGCTGAAATTCGCGGGCGCGGCCGAGATCGACGTGCAGGCGGCGCCGGACGGCGGCGCGGTGATCGCGGTGCTCGACCGCGGGCCCGGCATTCCGGACGATCAGCTCGACGCGGTGTTCGAGCCGTTCCGGCGCGTGGAGACGTCGCGCAATCGCGATACGGGCGGCACGGGGCTCGGCCTCGCGATCGCGCGGCAACTCGCGCTTGCGATGGGCGGCACGCTCACGCTGAACAACCGGCCCGACGGCGGCGGGCTCGAAGCGAGGCTGACGCTGAGGAACGCGGGGTGACGCGACGCGGCGCGCGAGCGTCGCGGTTTCTGTCGCGAGCCGATGCGTGTGATGCGTGTGATGCGTGCGAGGTGTGCGACGTCGTACGCGTTGCGGATGCGCGTCAGCAGCGGCCGGTGCGCAGCGCGACGGTCCAGTCGTCGCGGCCGCGCGAAGCCGCGATGGCCGCGGCCGTGTGCCAGTCGTATTCGACCGCATGGAATTCGACGGTCCAGCCGGCCGCCGTGCGCGACACCATCGCGTAGCGCGCATGGGGCGAGCCGGTCTCGATCCGGTGCGGATGCGGCAGGTCGTCCGCGTACGCCTGCAGCCCGACGCTGCCCGGATTGACGATCAGCCGGCCGTCGTCGAGCTTCGCGGTACGCGGCACGTGCGTGTGGCCGCACAGGATCAGCGAGGCCGCCGCGTCGCCCGCGCGTTCCGCGATCTCGTCGCGCGTGGCCGCGCGGCAGCCGTCGGGCGTGACCGTTTCGAGGAAATAGACGAGATCGCTGGCCGGCGTGCCGTGCACCATCAGCACGTCGTCGTCGAGCATCAGGCGTTCGGGCAGCGCGGCGATCCAGTCGAGCTGATCGGCGCGCAGCGTATCGTGCGCCCAGCGATCGGACAGCCGCATCGCGTCGCGATCGTAGGTGAGCAATTGGCGTTCGTGGTTGCCCTTGACGGTCGGCAGGTCGAGCGCGATCAGGCGGTCGGCCGTCTCGGCCGGATGGAGCGCGCCCGATACGATGTCGCCGAGATTGACGATCACGTCGGCGCCGCGGCGGCGGACGTCGTCGAGCACCGCGTCGAGCGCGGCGAGATTGCCGTGGATGTCGGACAGCGCGGCGATTTTCATGGCGGGGCGTCGATGGGGGGAGCGGCGATTGTCGCGCAATTCGGCGCGGGCCGTCCAATCGCGTCGCGGCGTCGCGGCGTCGCGGCGTCACGGCGTCACGGCGTCACGGCGTCGGCGCGCGAGGCCGCGGGCGGCGCGTCAGTCGGTCGCGAGCCGTGCGTACATCGCGAAATCGCCCGGCGTGCCGCGCACCATCTTGTAGGCGCGCAGCAGCCCTTCGTAGCGGTAGCCGCACTTCTGCAGCACGCGCGCGGAGCCGGCGTTGCCGGTCAGCACGACGGCCTGCATGCGGATGAAGCCGCCGTGCGCGAACGCCCACGCGGTGACGGCTTCGCATACCGCGCTCGCGATGCCGCGCCCCCAGTGCGTCGGCGCGAGGTCGTACGCGATCTCCGCCGAGCGGTTCGCGGTGGACACCGTATGCAGCCCGATCGTCCCGGCGAGCGCGCCCGATGCCGTGTCGACGATCGCGAGACGCCGGACCGAATCCGGATTGGCCGATTCGATGTCGTCGAACAGCGGCAGCAGATCGTCGGGCGAGCGCAGGTTCCAGCTCGTGTGGCGGACGACGTCGGGATTCGACAGATACGCGTACCACGCGTCGAGGTCCGCGCGTTCGAGTTGCCGGAGCGACAGGCCGGGGAATCCGCTGCGGGGCGGTGCGGCGATTTTCATCGAACCGGGCGCCTACGCGGCATGGCGTCGGTACAGCGCCAGCGACCCGGCGAGCGCGAGCAGCATCGCGCCGCACGTGCGTTCGAGCCACAGCGCGCCCGAGCGCTTCAGCAGTCGCACCGCGCGTGCGCCGAGCAGCGCGTAGCCGAACATCACGACGCCGTCGAGCAGCGCGAACGTGACCGCGAGCGCGACGTATTGCGGCGCGAGCGGCGCCTGCGGATCGAGGAACTGCGGCAGGAACGCGGAGAAGAACAGATAGCCCTTCGGGTTCGTCACCGCGGTCAGGAAGCTTTTCGCGAAGATCGACGCGTGGTGCCCGGTGGCCGTGCCGCCTTGCGCGGCCGCCACGTCGAGCGATCCCTTCGACATCAGCAGCCGGACGCCGACATAGGCGAGGTAGGCGGCGCCGAGCCATTTCACGACCGAGAACCAGAACGCCGACGCCATCAGCAGCGCGCCGAGGCCGAGCGCGACCGCGACGATCAGCACGCAGTCCGACAGCATCGCGCCCGCGAAACCGTAGGCCGCGCGGCGCACGCCGTAGCGCGAGCCGTTGGTCAGCGCGAGCAGCACGGTCGGGCCGGGTGTCGCGATGCCGACGAACGCGACGGCGGCGAAGATCAGCAGGGTCGTTTCATGCATGAAGAAGCTCCCGATGGAAGGCGCGCAGCCGATTATCGTGCGCGTCGCCCGTGCTGTACAGGCGCGATGACCGCGCGTCCGGCCGTGCATCCGACTATCTCAATTTTGGCAAGAAACTGTTGTCATTATTCCGCTGTGGAACGGAACCGGTTCCAACTACCATGCCGGCCGCAGCGGGCATGCCCGCCGCTTCGTCGCGCGCGAACGTCGCCGGCCTCGCACCGCCGGCGGATGTCGGCGCCCGCGCGCCACTCGCCACAGCCAGAACAACGGGTTCACCGCCCGGAGACATGAAAACCATGAACAAGCAACTGATCGCAGCCCCGCTGCTGCTCTCGCTCGCGGGTATCGCCGCCGCGCAAAGCTCCGTCACGCTGTACGGCATCGTCGACGCGGGCGTGACCTATCGCAGCAACGAACGCGTCGGCTCCGCGGGCGCGTACGCCGGGCATTCGAGCGTCGGGCTCACGACCGGCAACCTGTCCGGCAGCCGCTGGGGCATCAAGGGTTCGGAGGATCTCGGCGGCGGGATGCGCGCGCTGTTCGTCCTCGAGAACGGCTTCGACATCACCAACGGCACGTCGGGCCAGGGCGGCCGCCAATTCGGCCGGCAGGCGTTCGTCGGCGTCGGCAGCGACCGCTATGGCACGATCACGCTCGGCCGCCAGTACACGTCGCTCGACGATTTCGTGAGCCCGGTCGGCCCGTCGTCGTTCATCGGCGGCTTCGGCGCGCACCCGGGCGACATCGACGATCTCGACCAGACCGCGCGCGTCGACAGCGCGATCAAGTACACGAGCGCGAACTACTCGGGCTTCACGTTCGGCGCGCTGTACGGCTTCGGCGGCCAGCCGGGCAGCATGAAGCAGCGCAACACGTGGAGCGTCGGCGCCGCGTACGCGGCCGGCCCGCTGCGCGTGGGCGTCGGCTACGAGCGCTCGGACAACAGCAAGACGGGCGCGACCGATCCGACGGCGGGCAAGTGGCAGAGCACCGACGACGGCCTGTTCAATTCGTCGATCAACGAAGGCTACGCGAGCGCGCAGTCGCAGCAGGTGATCGCGACGGGGGCGACGTACGACTTCGGCCCGGCCGTCGTCGGCGTGAACTACAGCAACGTGCAGTACCGCAGCGGCGCGCAGTCGCTGTTCAGCGGCCACGCGACCTTCAACGTCGCGGGCGTGTTCACGCGCTGGAACGTGCAGCCGCAGACGCAGCTGTTCGCCGGCTACAGCTACACGCGCGGCAGCGACGTCGACGGCATCGACAACCGCGCGCAGTATCACAACGTCACGCTCGGCGCCGTCTACGACCTGTCGAAGCGCACCAGCGTGTACCTGCTCGGCGCGTATCAGCATGCGTCCGGCACGACGCTCGACGCGCTCGGCCGGCCGGTGGCCGCGACCGCGTCGGTGTCGGACAAGGCGAACGGCCATTCGTCCGATTCGCGGTCGCAGGCAATCGTGAGCCTGGGGCTGCGCCAGAAGTTCTGACGCAGCGATCGTTGCGCATGCAACGGGGCCCGCTGCCGCTACGCGGCGGGCCCCGTCGTGTGCAGGCGCCTATACTGTCGCCTCCGTTTTCGAGGAGACGACATGACCCGAACGTTTTCCGCGCGCTGCCTGTGCGGCGCCGTGACCGTCACGCTGTGCGGCGAGCCGGCGGCGCGTGCGAATTGCCATTGCGCGACCTGCCGCGATTTCTATGGCACGCCGATGCTGTCCGCAACCGCGTGGCCGCCGGAGCAGGTGACGATCGACGGCGGCCACGCGACGTTCCCGCATCCGTCGAAGTCGATGTCGCGCGCGTGGTGTGCGTCGTGCGGCGAGATCGTGTTCGGGACGAACCGGCTCGGCATGCGCGTCGTGCCGAACAGCCTGAGTGCGCGTGCGCATGGTGGGCAATTGCCCGGCGACCTGCAGCCGACGATGCACCTGTTCTACCGGCAACGCGTGATCGACGTCGTCGATGCCCTGCCGAAATACGTCGACGGCTGGGACGGCCCGACGTTCGACCCGACGAACTGAACGATCGGCGCCGCGTGCCGGTACGGCCGGCGCGCTTTTTTCCGCCGCATTTTCCTTTCCCATCCGCTTTCCCTGCCGTGCGCGAACTCGCAAAAAGCGGATCGCGCCGGATCAATATTTTTTCTCTTTCATTTAAATTTCGATTTGTAATAATCGGAACGACTTCCGGCGAATGAAAAGGAATGCGGTCATGTCAGAAAAAATGACGTGCCTGCATTCGGAGACCCGGAAGAAAATGCCGGGGAATGCGCCGAAACCGCGCGGCTGGCAGGCCGTCGCGGCGAGGGTTCGCAGATTTTGCGATCGTTGACGAAAAAGCGCCGGACGGCAAAAGGCGCGGAGTGAATAATTCGGGGTAACGGCGAATGCGCATTGCCGGAATCACCAATATTTCATGCGCCGCGATTTACAGTGTCGACCATTGTTCGTCTGGGAGCATTATTCATGTCAATGAAACGAATCCGCGCGGTATTGCTGGGAATGTGCATGGCGATGCTGGCGCCGGCAAGCCATGCGCAGGCGCAATACACGACCGACTGGCTCGCGAACACGTACGGCACGCTGGCGTCGCACGTCGGCAACGGCGCGCGCTCGATGTGGGTCGCGCCCGAAGGCGTGATCTACACGGCGTCGCGCTGGGACGAGAACGCGGGCGGCGTCGCAATCTACCAGAACGGCCAGCCGCTCGGCACGATCGGCATCCATGACGAATTCCAGGGCGGCGCGATCACCGGCAACTCGACGTCGCTGTTCGTCGCGCTCGGCTACAACCGCACGTTCGGCAGCGGCTCGGTGGGCCGCTACAACCGGAGCACGAACCAGCGCGACCTGCGCATTCCGGTCAGCACGTGGACGGGCATCCAGTACGCGGACGTGATCACGGGCCTCGCGACGGGCGGCAACCTGCTGTACGTGAGCGACTTCTACGGCAACCGCGTGCGCGTCTATACGACCGACGGCGTGTGGCAGCGCGACATCGGCGTCACGGGCCCCGGCGCGCTGGCGCTCGATGCGGCCGGCAACCTGTGGGTCGCGCGCAAGAGCGCGGGCGTCGTCGCGCAATTCAGCGCGACCGGCGCGGCGATGAACACGCTGCAGATGGCGGCCGGCGCGCGGCCGGCGTCGCTGTACTTCGATGCGTCGATGGGCCAGCTGATGGTGGGCGACGAAGGGCCCGACATGAACATCAAGGTATACGGCGGGCTGCCCGGGCTGCCGGTGCAGGTCGGCACGTTCGGCGTGCAGGGCGGCTATCTCGACACGACGACGGGCATCAAGGGGCAGGTCGGCGACAAGCGCTTCACGCGCGTCGCGGCGCTCGGCAAGGATGCCGCCGGCAACCTGTACGTGTTGAACAATGCATGGGGCGGCGGCTGGGATCTCGGCCGCAACGGCAGCACCGATCTGCATGCGTACAGCCCGATCGGCACGCTGCAATGGAAACTGCAGGCGCTGAACTTCGAGGGCATCGCCGCGCCCGACCCCGCGACCGACGGCACGTTGTTCTTCAGCGGCAACAACGTCTATACGGGCACCGCGGGCGGCACGTTCGTCGCGAACACGGTCGATCCGTTCACCTATCCGAAGGACCCGCGCCTCGACATGAACGATTATCAGCGCGGCCAGCACTTCGGCCAGCTCGTGACGGTCGGCGGCAACCGGATCCTCGTCGCGTCGGGCCAGAACCCGGGCAACTTCAACTTCTATTACTTCAACCCCGCGAGCGGCTATATCGCGATTCCGGCCGGCTCGCTGCCCGGCAAGCCGTTCAACACGACGTTGCAGGTGACGGCCGGTTTCGACATCGACGGCAACGGCGACGTGTGGGCCGGCCTGAACGGCTCCAACGTGATCACGCGCTACCCGATGACGGGCTTCGACGCGACCGGCAAGCCGTCATGGGGCAAGCCGGTGACGACGGCCGTGCCGAGCAGCGTGGCGCCCGTGACGCGCATCATCTACCAGGCCGACAGCGACACGATGATCCTCGCGCAGGGCCTTGCGGGCAACTGGGACTGGACCGCGATGAACGGGCACATCGAGGTCTATCGCGGCTGGAAGAACGGCAACACGAGCACGCCGAACCCGGTGATCAACCTGACGAGCGCGAACCCCAAATCGATCGCGGCGGCCGGCCACTACCTGTTCGTCGGCTATGTGCACACGGTGCCGAACATCGACGTATTCGACCTGAACACCGGCGCGCTCGTCACGACGCTGACGAACTCGAACGCGGCGGCGATGGACGTCGGCAACGACGTCGATTCGATGTACGGCGTGCGCGCGTATCTGCGCTCGACCGGCGAATACGTGATCACGAAGGACAACTACAACGGCTCGAGCATCGTCGTGTATCGCTGGCGCCCGTGAGTGCGCCGCGGCGTCAGAACGATACCGTCGTGGTCAGCGTGACGAGCCGCGGCTCGCCGACCGCGACGATCAGGTTGCTGTTGCTCGACGGATAGTAGGTCTTGTCGAGCAGGTTCTTCACGTTGAGCTGGAAGCGGGTCGGGAATTTGCCGATCGTCGTTTCGTACGCCGCGAACGCGTCGACGCTCACGTAGCCGGGCAGCGTGAAGCTGTTCGCGGTGTCGCCCGAGCGCGCGCCGACGAGCCGCGCCCCGCCGCCGAAGCGCCAGCGTCCGGGCAGGTTCGCGATGGCCGTGTCGTAGACCGCGAACAGGCTGCCCGTGTGGCGCGCGACGTTGACGAGCGGCGTATTGCTGTCGCGATCGTTCGCGTTCGTATACGCATAGCTGCCGATCACGCTCAGGTGGCGCGTGATTTGCCCGGCGACGTCGAGTTCGATTCCGCGCGAGCGCGCGGTGCCGATCGTCGACGTGATGTCGCCGACCGTGACCGCGACGTTGCGCTTGTCGATCTGGTACACGGCGAGCGTGCCCGTGATCGCGGGCTTCAGGCTGAACTTCAGCCCGGCCTCGAGCACGCGGCCGTATTCCGGCGCGAGCGGTGCCGCGACGTTCGACGCGACGTTCGGCTTGAACGAACGGCTCACGTTCGCATACGCGGTCAGCGACGGCGTGAGCGCATACGCGAGCCCGAACTGCGGCAGCCACACGTTGCCGTGCGAGCGGTCGGCGAACACGAACGGCCGCCCCATTCCCGATTCCTGCTGCCAGTCCTCCCAGCGCAGCCCGCCGACCGCGGTGAGCCGGTCGGTGATCTTCACCGAGTCCTGCACGATCGTCGAATACGCATGCACGACCGAGCGCGAATCGCTTTGCTTCGTAGTGGGTATGCCGCCGGGCGCGAGCAGGCCGTACACGGGATCGTAGAGATTGAAGCCCGTCGTCGCCTTGCCGCGGATCGTGTCGCCGCGGAAGCTGCGCTGCCGTTCGTATTCGCCGCCGACATAGATCGCGTGGTGCATCCCCGCGAGCGTCACGTTGCCGAGCAGGCCGAGCGTCGCGATCTGGTCGGAATCGTTGCGTCCGAGGTTCGCATCGGACGAGCGCGTCAGCGCGCCGGTCCTGCTGTTGAACGCGGTGGCGCGCGTGATGAACTGGTCGTAACGGTCGCGGCCCCAGCCGTAGGTCGCGCGCACGCGCCATGCATCGGAGAAGCGGTGCTCGATGCGCGTACGCAGCGTTTCCTGGATGCCGCTGCTTTGCGACCACGCCTCCTCATAGCGGCGATAGCGCAGCGCATCGTCGAGCTGGCCGTTCACGAGCACGGTGCCGCGGTCGAACGGCGTCGTGTAGTCGACGTACTGGTAGCTGACGTCGATCGACGTGTTCGCGTCGTGCCACGACAGCGCGGGCGCGATCAGCGCATGGCGTTCGCGGCCGAAGCTGCGCCAGTAGCGGCTCGTGTCGTATTCGCCGGTCAGCCGGAATGCGAGCGTGCCGCCCGCGACTTGCCCCGGCTTGCCGAGCGGCCCCGTGAGATCGAACTGCGCGTTGCTGCCGCCGTGGTTCGTGCGCGACGCGGAGATCGAGCCGCCGAACGTGTCTTCCGGCTTGCGCGTGACGAGGTTGATCACGCCGCCCGGATCCTGCATCCCGTACAGCAGCGAAGCGGGGCCTTTCAGTACTTCGACGCGATCGATCGTCGCGAGATAGCTGTGCAGCACCGGCGTGCGTACGCCGTCGACCAGCACCGAGCCGTCGTTGTTCGATCCGAAGCCGCGCTTGATGAACGCGTCGCGCGTGCCGCCGAGCGTGTTCGTCTGCGTGACGCCGCTGATGTTGCCGAGCACGTCGTCGAGCGAGCGCGCCTGCTGATCCTGCATCACGCTGCTGCTGACCACCGCGACCGACTGCGGGATCTCCGTGAGCGCACGGTCGTCGCCGCCCGCGATGCTCGTCGTGCGTGGCTGATAGCCGATCGTCGGATCGACGGCCGACGATGCGTTGACGCTGATCGTCGGGAGTTCGTGTTCGGCCGGCGCCGCAGCGGCGGTTGCGGGCGCAACGGGTTCGGCGCCCGCGGCCTGCACGCCGCTCGCGGCGCACAGGGTGAGCAGGACCGGCAGGCGTGTGCGCCACGGACGCAGGGTCCGGGCACGGCGGGGCATTCGGCGGAATGGCATGAATCGATGCAGGAAGAGGCGTGCTGAGGATCGTGTTGCGGGCCGCGGCGTTGCAGTGCGGCCAGGACGCGCATGATATACGTAATGAGAATCATTTGCAATTGTAATGAAGCGACCGGGCCGCGCTCGCCGCTCGATTGCCGGCCTGCCGGCAGTCTGCTACCGTAGCGGCCAAAATCAGACGCAGTGAAATTCAACGAGAGAGCCGGGGGCCGCACCATGTCATCTTCCTGTCACGTCGCATTCAATGCGACGCCGAGCACCGCGCACGACCGCGCGGGCGACGAAGCGATCGCAGCCGCGTACCGCCATTCGAACGATTAAAGCAACGGAAGCGCATTCGACCGGTGTCACGCCGGGCTTCGATGACTTCAACCACCACGCTGGACGGGAGACCACCCATGAAGAAGATTTCCGCGCCGTTCATGACGGCCGCGCTTGCGGCCTGTGCGCTGCTGACGGGCGTTCACGAGGCCGCCCGTGCGGCGTCGAGCGCCGAACCGGCGCTCGACGTGCACTACGGCGCCGTGATCGAGGCTTATACGCAGGACATGGCTGCCGCGAAGACGAAGTACGACGGCAAGCGCCTCACGTTCGTCGGCGCCGTGATCCGGATGGGCAGCGACCCGGATGGTACGTATTTCGGTGCGCTGACGGCCGACGGCGAGCAGTTCGACACGCATTTCGACGTAGCTGATCAAGGCGCGCTGAAGCCGAAATTTCCCGGCGGCGAGATCAAGCCGTTCGTCACGTCCGCGGCGTTCCGGTTCAGCTGTGTGAACGAAGGCTATATCGACGCGCCGGTGCTGCCGGGGTTGAAGCTGTCGCATTGCCGGCTCGCCGATTGAGCTGAGCGGCGGGCGCGCGCCGGCGTGCGACGGTCAAGCGGGTTCGGGTTGCGGCACCGTCGATCGGTCGGGAATTCAGGTGTATTGATCGATGGCCGGCGCAGGATACGCCATGGATCGTTCCAGTATCGTGGTTGACCGCCGCGAGTCGGGCGGCCCATCTACCGATCTACAGGTCTACAGATCTACAGATCGAGTACCAGCAGCTCGGTTCGCGACCGCGAGCAGCACGGCATGAACTGGTCGCCGGCCGCCTTTTCGTCGTCGGTCAGATACGCATCGCGATGATCGGGCTCGCCTTCGAGCACGCGAGTCAGACAGGTGCCGCACACGCCTTGCTCGCACGACGTCAGCACGTCGACGCCGTGCGCCGCCAGCGCCGCGATCACCGTGCATCCGGCCGGCACGTCGATCACCTTGCCGCTGCTCGCGATCCGCACCTGGAATGCGCGATCCGCGCCGGACGATGCCACCGCGCCGCCGAAGAACTCGTAGTGCAATCGCGCTTCGCCCCAGCCGCGCTCGCGTGCCGCGTTCAGCACCGCATCCATGAAGCCGCGCGGGCCGCATACGTACAGATGCGTGCCGTCGGGCGCGCCGGCGAGCACGGCAGCCAGATCGAAGCGTTGCGCGGGATCGCCGTCGTCGACGTGCAAGCGCGCGCGATCGCGAAATCCGGCCGCATTGATCCGCTCGACGAAGGCCATGCGATCGGCCGAACGCGCGCAGTAATGCATGTCGAACGGCATGCCCGACGAGAACAACCGTTCCGCCATGCTGAGAATCGGCGTGACGCCGATCCCGCCGGCGAGCAACAGATGATGCGGCGCGTCGGACGCGAGCGGGAATTGATTGCGCGGCAGGCCGATCCGCACGGTATCGCCTTGCCGGACTTCGTCGTGCATCGCACGCGATCCGCCGCGGCCGTCGGCCTCGCGCAGCACCGCGATCCGATAGCGATCGCGTTGCTCCGGGTGGTTGCACAGCGAGTACTGACGCACGAGCCCGCCCGGCAGATGCACGTCGATATGCGCGCCGGCGTCGAAGCGCGGCAATGGCGAGCCGTCGTCGCTGACCAGTTCGAAGCCGCAGATGTCGCGCGCTTCCTGCCACTTGCGGGCCACGCGGACCGTCAAGGTCGCGCCGCTCATGACGCCTCCTTGACGTGCGCGACCGGAATCACGGGCCGCTGCGGGCTCGCCGCGTTTTCGGCGGCGAGCAGCCGGTCGATCACCTTGCGCGACAGCACGCCGCCGGCGTCGATGTTGAGCTTGAGGAGCGTGCGCTCGGGCCACTGCTCGAGATTGCGCTGCTGTCGCTCGAGCATCTCGAGATCTTCCGCGAAAATCTTGCCCTGGCCTTCGCGGATCTCGGCGGTCAGCGCGTGATCGTCGGGCCGGAAGTTGCGCGCCATCCCCCAGAAGTACCAGATCGACGTATCCGTCTCGGGCGTGATGAAGTCGACCACGATCGACGACGCCTTCCTGTCCGCCGGCGCGTCGTAGCCGCCGTGGCCCGCATGCGCGACGCCCACTTCGATCATCACGTGGCTCGGCGGCGTGAAGCGGCAGATCTGCCAGCGGTCGACCGGCACGTCGTCGGCGAGCCCGTTGCCGCGCAGCGCCATCCGCCAGAACGGCGGCGGCATCACGTTCTCCATGAAGCGGCTCGTGACGACTTCGTCGCCGTGGCTGGTCGTCTTCGGCGGCGCTTCGTCGATTTCCTTCTGGCCGATGCTCGTCGCATGCACGTAGGTCTCGTGCGTGAGATCCATCAGGTTGTCGATCATCAGCCGGTAGTCGCAGCGAATGTGATACAGGCCGCCGCCGTGCGCCCAGGCCGGATCCTCGGCCCACGCCAGCGCGGGCAGTTTGGCGGGATCGGCTGCGGATGCGTCTCCCGGCCACACCCACACGAAGCCGTACCGCTCGATCGCCGGGAAGCTGCGAATCGGCGGGAAGCCGCCGACACGCTGGCCCGGCATGCCGGTCGTCCTGCCGTTGCAGCCCATTTCCAGCCCGTGATAACCGCACACGAGCACGCCGTCGCGCACGAATCCCAGCGACAGCGGCGCGCCGCGGTGCGGGCAGAAGTCCTCGAGCGCGGCGACCTGGCCGTCCGCCGCGCGGTAAAACACCATCGATTCGTTGCAGATCTTGCGGCCCAGCGGCTTGCCGTCGATCTCGTCAGGCGTGCACGCCACGTACCACGCGTTCTTGAGAAACATGATCTTTGTCTCCTTCGGGGCGGTGCCGCCGGGGATGCGGCCCGATCTTCATTCCGTGTACTGAATGAGATTCAGTGTACTTATTGAGATTGGCGAGAGCAAGGCGGGCGGTATACTGGTTTTCCCGGGAACGTGGCGCAACGCGGCGCCATGCCGACGGCGCGCGCAACCGGCGTGCGCCGCCTACGTCATCGACTCATTCATGGAAAAAACGAATCCCGCCGACCTGCCGGCTTTCCCGATCGACCTGTACGACGAACCCGGGCACCTGATCCGGCGCGCGCACCAGATCGCGGTCGCGATGTTCTACGAGAAGCTGGGCCGGGACGTGACGCCCGTGCAGTACGCGGTGCTGCGGATGCTCTACGAGAATCCGGGGCTCGACCAGGTGACGCTCGCGCAGCGCGTGGCGCTCGACACGTCGACCACCGCCGATCTCGCGGTGCGGCTCGAAGCGAAAGGATTGATCGTCCGCGAAGTGCTGCCGCGGCGTCAGCGGCGCCTGCTGTTGACGCCGGCGGGCGTCGAGCTGCTCACGCATCTGATTCCGTCGGTGCAGGAACTGCGCGCCGGCCTGTTCGACGGGATGGGCGACGACGATTCGCGGGAACTGATGCGCCTGTTGCGCAAGTTCGTCCATTTGAACAACGAGCAGAGTCGCGCGCCGCTGCGGGTGAGCGAGGATTCGTAGTGGCGCCGAGCCGTCGGCAGCGAAAGCGGTGGCGGGGCAGCCGCCGCGCTGCCCGACGGCGTCACGCGCGTGACGCTTCCCCTTCCAGTCGCCGCACGGCTTCGGACACTTCGTTCCGGAAGCGCACGAGCGCCGCCTGTTCCGGCGCCGGCGGCTGCATGGCGGCCCACAGCATGTCGATCAATTGCGTGGCCGTCGTTTCCGTATCGAGCTTGCGGTGCCCGAGGATCGCGTCCCACAGCACGTGCTCGATCGGCCCGAACACCATCGAGCGGAGCAGGCTCAGCGGCAGATCCGCGCGAACCTGCCCGGCCGCCTGGCCGCGCGCGAGCACGTCCATCAGCGGCGCCGTGTAGCGGCGCTGCAGCGCGGTGAGCTCGTCGCTCAGCGCATGCTGCTTCGCGCGGCCTTCCGACAGCACCAGCGCGCACAATCCCGTGCCGTTCACGAGCATCAGCCGCAGGTGCGTGCGCACGATGAACGCGAACTGTTGCTGCACCGACGCGTCGCGCGGCCTCCCGTGTTCGAACGCGGCGATGATTTCGTCGTACCAGTCGGCGATCACGCGCGCGCACAGCTCGCGCTTGCCGCGGAAATAGCTGAACACCGTCGCCTCCGACACGCCCACGCGCTGCGCGATCTCGGCGGCCGTCGCATGCTCGTAACCTTTTTCGGCAAACACTTCCCGGCCGGCGCGCAGAATGTCCTGCACGCGCTGCTGGGATTTGCGCCCGGCGGGTGCGCGCGGCGTGTCGGCGCGGTCGGCTTTGGCGGTGGCGGTCATGGTGTCGGCGGGAGCGGCTGTCATGCTCGCATGATAGCTGAGTATCACTCAGAAAACTATTGACGCCGAACCCGGCGAGGCGCGAAACTGTGCAAAATTTCCGCTGTATTGGTCAATGAATCGGCGTATTCATTCGATGTGAGCAAAACTCAGAAATCGGTGAGTGCGGCACACTTTCTGGAGACGGAGGAGACATGATCAACCTGCCCGGCGTGCAATTCATGCTCGGTGAAGACATCGAGATGCTGCGCGACGCCGTCGCGACGTTTGCGGCGAAGGAAATCGCGCCGCGCGCGGCGGAGGTCGACCGCACCGACCAGTTCCCGATGGATCTGTGGAAGAAGTTCGGCGATCTCGGCGTGCTCGGCATGACCGTCTCCGAGGAATACGGCGGCGCGAACATGGGCTACACCGCGCACATGGTCGCGATGGAGGAGATCTCGCGCGCGTCGGCGTCGATCGGCCTGTCGTACGGCGCGCATTCGAATCTGTGCGTGAACCAGATCCACCGCAACGGCACCGACGCGCAAAAACGGAAGTACCTGCCGAAGCTCGTGTCGGGCGAACACGTCGGCGCGCTCGCGATGAGCGAGCCGAACGCCGGCTCCGACGTCGTCAGCATGAAGCTGCGCGCGGACAAGCGCGGCGACCGCTACGTGCTCAACGGCACGAAGATGTGGATTACCAACGGCCCCGATTGCGACACGCTCGTCGTCTACGCGAAGACGGACGTCGACGCCGGCCCGCGCGGCATCACCGCATTCATCGTCGAGAAGGGGATGAAGGGCTTCTCGGTCGCGCAGAAGCTCGACAAGCTCGGCATGCGCGGGTCGCACACGGGCGAGCTGGTGTTTCAGGACGTCGAAGTGCCGGAAGAGAACATCCTCGGCCAGCTCAACGGCGGCGTGAAGGTGCTGATGAGCGGCCTCGACTACGAGCGCGCGGTGTTGTCGGGCGGCCCGACGGGCATCATGGCCGCGTGTCTCGATGCGGTGGTGCCGTATATCCACGACCGCAAGCAGTTCGGCCAGTCGATCGGCGAATTCCAGCTGATCCAGGGCAAGGTCGCCGACATGTACACCACGTTCCAGGCATGCCGCGCGTATCTGTACGCAGTGGGCCGCCATCTCGACTCGGCGGGCAGCGACCATATTCGCCAGGTGCGCAAGGACTGCGCGGGCGTGATCCTCTATACGGCCGAGAAGGCGACGTGGATGGCCGGCGAGGCGATCCAGATCCTCGGCGGCAACGGCTACATCAACGAATACCCGGTCGGGCGCCTGTGGCGCGATGCGAAGCTGTACGAGATCGGCGCCGGCACGAGCGAGATCCGCCGGATGCTGATCGGCCGCGAGCTGTTCGCGGAAACGATGTAACGCCCACGTCACGCGAACGGAGCCCCGTCGATGCCGATCATCGAATCGAAACTGAACCCGCGTTCGGAAGACTTCCGCGCGAATGCCGCGGCGCTGGAAGCCGTTGTCGCCGACCTGCGCGCGAAGATCGAACAGCTCGCGCAGGGCGGCGGCCAGGCCGCGCGCGACAAGCACCTGGCGCGCGGCAAGCTGCTGCCGCGCGAGCGCATCGCGCAACTGCTCGATCCGGGCGCGCCGTTTCTCGAGCTGTCGCAGCTCGCCGCGAACGGCATGTACAACGACGACGCGCCGGGCGCGGGCGTCATCACCGGGATCGGCCGCATCGCCGGCCGCGAATGCGTGATCGTGTGCAACGACGCGACGGTCAAGGGCGGCACCTACTATCCGATCACGGTGAAGAAGCACGTGCGCGCGCAGGAAATCGCCGCGGAAAACCGGCTGCCATGCGTGTATCTCGTCGATTCGGGCGGCGCGAACCTGCCGAACCAGGACGACGTGTTTCCCGATCGCGATCACTTCGGCCGCATCTTCTTCAACCAGGCGACGATGTCGGCCGCGGGGATCGCGCAGATCGCGGTCGTGATGGGCTCGTGCACGGCCGGCGGCGCGTACGTGCCGGCGATGAGCGACGAGTCGATCATCGTGAAGGACCAGGGTACGATTTTCCTCGGCGGCCCGCCGCTCGTGAAGGCCGCGACCGGCGAGGAAGTGAGCGCGGAGGATCTCGGCGGCGGCGACGTGCATACGCGCCTGTCGGGCGTGGCCGATCATCTCGCGCAGAACGACGCGCATGCGTTGTCGATCGCGCGCAACATCGTCGGCCATCTCGCACCGAAGATCGCGCCGCCGGTCGCGCTGCGCGAGCCGAAGCCGCCGCGCTACGACGCGAAGAGCCTGTACGGCGTGATTCCGGTCGACACGCGCAAGCCGTTCGACGTGCGCGAGGTGATCGCGCGCATCGTCGACGATTCCGAGTTCGACGAATTCAAGGCGCGCTTCGGCACGACGCTCGTCACGGGCTTCGCGCACATCTGGGGCCATCCGGTCGGGATCGTCGCGAACAACGGCATCCTGTTTTCCGAATCGGCCGTGAAGGGCGCGCATTTCATCGAGCTGTGCTGCCAGCGCAAGATTCCGCTCGTGTTCCTGCAGAACATCACGGGCTTCATGGTCGGCCGCAAGTACGAGAACGAAGGCATCGCGCGGCATGGCGCGAAGATGGTGACGGCCGTGTCCAATGCGAAGGTGCCGAAATTCACGGTGATCATCGGCGGCTCGTTCGGCGCCGGCAACTACGGGATGTGCGGCCGCGCGTTCGGCCCGCGCTTCCTGTGGATGTGGCCGAACGCCCGCATCTCGGTGATGGGTGGCGAACAGGCCGCGTCGGTGCTCGCGACCGTGCGTCGCGACGGCATCGAAGCGAAGGGCGGGTCGTGGTCGGCCGAGGAAGAGGACGCGTTCAAGCAGCCGATTCGCGACCAGTACGAGCGCCAGGGCCATCCGTATTATGCGAGCGCGCGGCTGTGGGACGACGGCGTGATCGATCCCGCGCAGACGCGCGACGTGCTCGGGCTCGGCCTTGCCGCGTCGATGAACGCGCCGATCGACGACACGCGCTTCGGCGTGTTCCGCATGTAACGCCCGGGAGGACAGACCGATGCGATACGAAACGATCAAGGTAAGCGAAGCCGGCCGCGTGGCGACCGTCACGCTCGCGCGGCCCGACGTGCGCAATGCGTTCAACGAGACGACGATCGCCGAGCTGACCACCGCGTTCGAATGGCTCGACGCGCACCAAGGCGTGCGCGCGATCGTGCTCGCGGCGGAAGGCGCGGCGTTCTGTGCGGGCGCGGACCTGAACTGGATGAAGAAGATGGCCGGTTACTCGGACGACGAGAACCGTGCCGACGCGCGCAAGCTCGCGCGGATGCTCGAGGCGATTTATCGCTGCGGCAAGCCGGTGATCGCGCGCGTGCATGGCGACGCGTATGCGGGCGGCGTGGGCCTCGTCGCGGCGGCCGACATCGCGATCGCCGCCGACGGCGTGAAGTTCTGCCTGTCGGAAGCGCGGCTCGGGCTGATTCCCGCGACGATCGCACCGTACGTCGTGCGTGCGATGGGCGAGCGCGCGGCGCGCCGCTATTTCACGACGGCCGAGGTGTTCGACAGCACGCGTGCCGCGTCGCTCGGCTTCATTCACGATGCGGTGCCGGCCGACGCGCTCGACGAAACGATCGCGAAGCTGGCCGCGACGCTCGTCGCGAACGGCCCCGACGCGGTGACGGCGTGCAAGCGGCTCGTCGCCGACGTGGCCGGCCGCGCGCTCGACGCGACGCTGATCGAGCAGACCGCCGACTGGATCGCGCAGACCCGCGCCGGCGCGGAAGCGCGCGAAGGAATCGCGTCCTTCCTCGACAAGCGCACGCCGTCGTGGCGTGAATGATCGCGTGACCCCAACCTTCCGGACGACATCGAAGCCATGTTCGACAAGATTCTGATCGCCAACCGCGGCGAAATCGCGTGCCGCGTCGCCGCGACGTGCAAACGTCTCGGGATCGCGAGCGTCGCCGTCTATTCCGACGCGGACGCGAACGCGAAACACGTGGCCGCATGCGACGAGGCCGTGCACATCGGCGGCTCGGCCGCGGCAGACAGCTACCTGCGCATCGAGCGCATCATCGAAGCCGCGCGCGCGACCGGCGCACAGGCGATTCATCCCGGCTACGGCTTTCTGTCGGAGAACGAAGATTTTGCGCATGCATGCGAAGCGGCCGGCATCGTGTTCATCGGGCCGCCGGTCGACGCCATCGCGGCGATGGGATCGAAGGCGGCCGCCAAGGCGCTGATGCACGCGGCCGCCGTGCCGCTCGTGCCCGGCTATCACGGCGACGACCAGGACGCGGCCAGGCTGCATCGCGAAGCCGACGGGATCGGCTATCCGGTGCTGCTGAAGGCAAGCGCGGGCGGCGGCGGCAAGGGGATGCGCGTGGTCGAGCGCTCCGACGATTTCCCGGCGGCGCTCGCGTCGTGCCAGCGCGAGGCCGCGAGCAGCTTCGGCAACGATCGCGTGCTGATCGAGAAATACCTGACGCGTCCGCGCCACGTCGAAGTGCAGGTGTTCGGCGACACGCACGGCAATACCGTGTACCTGTTCGACCGCGACTGCTCGGTGCAGCGCCGTCACCAGAAGGTGCTCGAGGAAGCGCCGGCGCCGGGGCTGCACGACGACGTGCGCCAGGCAATGGGCGAAGCGGCCGTCGCGGCCGCGCGCGCGGTCGGCTATGTCGGCGCGGGCACCGTCGAGTTCATCATGACGGGCGACGCGTTCTACTTCATGGAGATGAACACGCGTCTGCAGGTCGAGCATCCGGTCACCGAGATGGTCACGGGGCTCGATCTCGTCGAATGGCAATTGCGCGTCGCGGCGGGCGAGCCGCTGCCGCTGAAGCAGGACGCGCTGCGCGTACGGGGCCATGCGCTCGAGGCACGCCTTTACGCGGAGAACCCCGCGCGCGGCTTCCTGCCGTCGACGGGCACGTTGAAGCACCTGCGGCTGCCGGACGGCGTCGAGTTCGACATCGGTGCGGCGGTGCGCATCGACAGCGGCGTGCGCGAAGGCGATGCGATCACGCCGTTCTACGATCCGATGATCGCGAAGCTGATCGTCCACGGTGCGGACCGCGCGGAAGCGCTGGGCCTGATGCTGCGTGCGCTGCGCGCGTGCGAAGTGGTCGGCCTGCATACGAACGCCGCGTTCCTGCAGCGGATCGTCGCGTGCGAGCCGTTCGCGACGGCCGATCTCGACACGGGCCTGATCGAACGCAATCACGATGCGCTGTTCGCGCCGCAACAGCCGCCGCGCGCGGCGCTCGCACTCGCCTGCGCGGCGCTGCTTGCCCGCGAACGCGGGGCAACGCAGACCGCCTCGCCGTGGAGCGCGCTGCCGGACTGGCGGCTGAACGGCGGCTATCGCCGCACGCTCGAATGGCACGCGCCCGATCGCGAAGCGGACGTGACGGTGACGTACGAGGACGACGGCGACGGCACGCGCATCGCGATCGGCGACGCGGCCGCGCAACCGTTCGCATGGACGCGCGGCGCCACGCCGCTCGATTTCGACGTGACGCTCGGCGGCGTGCGCGGCAGCGGCCGCGTCCATGCGGACGGCGACACGTTCCACGTGTTCACGCAAGGTGCGGCCGAAACGTTCGAATGGCGCAACCTGCTCGCGCATGCAGGCGACGCGGAGCAGGGCGGCGGCCGCCTGACCGCGCCGATGCCCGGCAAGGTGATCGCGGTGCTGGTCGAGCCGGGCCAGCAGGTCGAAGCCGGCACGCCGCTGATCGTGATGGAAGCGATGAAGATGGAACACACGATCGGTGCGCCGCGCGCGGGCGTCGTCGCGGAAGTGCTGTACGGCGTCGGCGACCAGGTCGCGGACGGTGCGCAGTTGCTGATGATGGCGGAAGGCTGAGCGGCCTTGCCACCCTACACGGGCCGGCCGCCGCTGCGGCGGCCGGCCCGCAGGAAAGCACTTCGTCATCCGCCGTCGTCGCGACAGCGCGGCGTCGGTATCGAGGACGCACGAAGCAGCACGCGCGATTCGCGCAAATCTTTCGAAATACTTACGAACTGCGCCGTTCCCGCCACGTCGCCGCGTGCCGCGCGCTGCGTGCCCCCCGATCTTCCCGCCGCTCGACACCGTCGTGTAACAAGTCGAACATAGCATCTCGGCGTCGATATGACCGGCGCGGCGTTCGCGCCTGCGTCACGTCGTCATCCTCACGGAGAACCGTTATGCGAACGTCGGCCCTACGGCCTTTCGCGGTCGCCGGCCTGATCGCGCTGACCGCGCTGCTCGGCGCCTGCAACGACGACCTGACCGCACCCGCCGCGCCCGTCGCGCAGCAGAAGGCCGCGTGCGGCGGCGCCGTGGTCGCCACCGCACAGATGCGCTGCCCGCCGGGTTTCACCGCACCGGCTTCGTCGCCCGCTTCCTGATACCGGCCGTTCCCTCCAGAAAACCCATCAAGAGCAACCAGCATGGCCATCCATTCGCGACGCGATTTTCTGAAGTTCTCGGCCGGCCTCGCCGGCGCGACCGCCGCCACCGCACTGCTGCCGGAATCGATCCGCAAGGCGCTGGCGATCGAGCCGAACACCGTCACGGGCACGATCCAGGATGTGCAGCACATCGTCGTGTTCATGCAGGAGAATCGCTCGTTCGACCATTACCTCGGGCATCTGAGCGGCGTGCGCGGCTACAACGACCGGTTCCCGGTGACGCTGCCGAACGGCAAGCCGGTGTGGTTCCAGCCGCGCCAGGAAGACAAGTCGAGCGTGATCGCACCGTTTCGCTACGACACGACCAATCCGGGCGTCAACGCGCAATGTATCGGCGGCCTGCCGCACACGTGGGCGACGACGCACGGCGCGATCGACAACGGCCGTGCGGACCAGTGGGCCGTGCAGAAGTCGAACATGACGATGGGCTATCACGTTCGCGACGACATCCCGTTCCACTACGCGCTCGCGGATGCGTTCACGGTGTGCGACCACTACTTCTGCTCGATCCCGGGCAACACGCACCCGAACCGCATGTACCTAATGACGGGCATGGTCGATCCGCTCGGCACGGGCGGCGGCCCGTTGCTCGACAACACCGACTACATCGACAACCAGTTCGACAAGGTCCAACTGCCGCCCTTCAACTGGACGACCTACCCGGAACGGCTCGAAAAGGCCGGCATCTCGTGGCAGATCTATCAGCAGGGCACCGGGTTCGACAACTTCACCGGCAACTACGGCACCAACATGCTGGCGTGCTTCAGCAACTTCGTGAACGCGCCGGCCGGGTCGTCGCTGCAGACGCGCGGGATGAGCACGCGTCCGATCACGCAGTTGAAGGCCGACGTGCAGGCGAATGCGCTGCCGCAGGTGTCGTGGCTGCTGCCGCCCGCCGCGTATTCGGAGCATCCGAAATTCACGCCGCTGTATGGCGCGTACTACCTGTCGACGATCCTCGATGCGCTGACGTCCAATCCGGACGTGTGGAGCAAGACGGTCCTGCTGATCATGTACGACGAGAACGACGGCTTCTTCGACCATGTCGTGCCGCCGTCGGCGCCGACGCTGCCGGGCTCCGGCATGAGCACCGTCGACGTGTCGCTCGAGCGGCACAACGTCGTGACGTCGACGCAAGCCGGCACTTATACGGCCGACAACCTGCCGTACGGCCTCGGCCCGCGCGTGCCGATGTTCGTCGTGTCGCCGTGGTCGAAGGGCGGCTTCGTGTGCTCGCAGGTGTTCGATCACACATCGGTGCTGCAATTCATCGAGAAGCGCTTCGGCGTGATCGAAACCAACATCTCGCCGTGGCGTCGCGCGATCTGCGGCGATCTGACGTCGGCGCTCGATTTCTCGAAATCGGACGCGACGCTGCCGACCCTGCCGAGCACGCAGGCCTATGTCGCGCAGGCCGACCTGCAATGCTCGCGCGCATCGTCGCAGACCGCGCCGGCCAGCACCGCGCAGCAGGTCGTGACCGCGCAGGAACCGGGCACGCGGCCGGCGCGTGCGCTGCCGTACGAATTGCACGTCACCGGCCAGTTGCAGGCGCAAGGCTACGCGCTGACGTTCGCGAATACCGGCACGCAGGGCGCGCACTTCTGGGTCTATACGGGAGATCCCACCGCGATGCCGCGCCGCTATACGGTCGAAGCCGGCAAGCAGCTGACCGATACGTGGGCGCTCGATGCGAACGGCAACTATCTGGTGAGCGTGTGGGGGCCGAACGGCTATTTCCGGCGCTTCGCGGGGTCGGCGGCCGCCGATGCAGCGGCCAAGCCTGAAATCACGCCGTGCTACGACACCGCGAACGGCGATGTTTATGTGACGATCGCCAATGCCGGCACCGGCCCGCTGACGGTCACGGCGACCGATGTCGCCTATGGCGGCGCGGCGCGCACGCTGACGGTTCCGGCGGGCCAGCGCATCGAAGCGCACTGGGACCTGTCGTGCAGCAGCCACTGGTACGACCTGCAGTTCGCGGTGGCGGGCAATGCCGGCTGGATGCGCCGCATCGCGGGGCACGTCGAGACCGGCAAGCCGAGCATCACCGACCCTGCGGCCGTCGCGCCGACGATCACGGCGATCTGACGACGGCAACCGATGCGACGACGCGCCGGCCGGATTCAACCGGCCGGCGCCTCGGGTCTGCCGATCGAGGAGGTTGCAGCGGCGTCAGGGCAGCAGCCCGTCGTCGTGCGCCATCATCAGCGCCCGCATCGCGGACCACATGCCGTAGTAATGCACGATGTAGCTGTCCGCACGGCGAAACAGCCAGGGCGTGTTGAGGCTGACGAGATCGGCCACGCCTTCGTGCTGCAATCGTCCGTCGCGCTCCATCGCGCGAATGAAATGCAACTGGTCGCCATCGCTCGCATAGACGCTCGAGCGGTCGTGCAGCGCGGCGATCGTCGTCATCAGGGCGCGCAGCATCGCGTCGTTGCGTTCGGTGCGGCGGAACGCCATCACGCCCGAATTGAACGCCCACTGGCCGAGGTCCTGCGCGAGCAGCCAGTCGCGCCCTTCGAGCAGCGGTTCCAGCGGTTGCTGCCGGTTCGCGATCAGCACGTCGGCATCGAGCCACACGACCCATTCGTGATGCTGCAGATAGGCGTGCAGCAGCCACGGCTTGAACCAGTTGCCCGTGGCGTTCAGCCCGATCTCGGCGGGAATGTCGCGATGCACGTAGAGCGTGTAGCCGTGCGCGTCGCAGTAGCGACGGAAATTCCGTTCGGCCACGCGTGCATAGCTGCCGATGTTCGGCGTGTACAGCATCGTCAACGCAATCGGGCGGCCGGGGTTGTACGTGCTGCGCTCGGCGGCTTCGTCGGGCGCCGCGGCGTCGTGATCGAACGCGAACATCGGCCGGCCGGCGGCGCGGCAGCGATCGACGTACGCGACGAGCGTGTCGCGAAAGCGCGGCGTCGCGCCTTTCCGTTCGGGATCGTGCGGCGTGTCGTCGATGCTGATCGCGAACGTCGGCTCGCGGCTCCACATCGGATCGAGGTCGGGGCCGGACGGCATGACCGCGTACAGCCCGTCGATCGGCGTCATGTAGCGATGCGTATCGAGATCCGCGAAGAGCGCGGCTTCCGACGTCAGCCTCGGCTCGCTGCCGAGCTTGCAGCGCTGCACGAGCCGCATCGCGATTGCGCGCACGTCCGGCGTGTTGCGCCAGATCTGCACGTCGACCTGCGGCAGCGGCGATGCGAACGCGTCGACGAGCAGCATGTCGCGTCCGGCCATCAGGCGATCGAGCGCGACGGGTTCGATGATCGCCGCGTCTTCGCTCAGCAGCAGCACGAGTTCGCCGGGTCGCGCGCCGCGCAGCACGTGGAGCAGCGACTCGTAGCGATGCAGCGGCCGCAATGGCAGCGCTTGCGGCATGCCGGATGCGTCGACGATCTCGTGACGATAGCCATGCGTCTGCGCGTACCAGCGGTGGTTGTCGAGGCTCGCGGGCGCGTGCTGGCTGAAATGACTGAGGACGATCATCGTGCGTTCCGAACGCGGGGAAGCGCACACGCGATCCGCGCGGCGTTCTTCGGCTCGGCACGCCATCCGGATACGCTTTCCTGCCAGCGCCGCCCCGGTTCGTCCTGGATGGCCTGGAGGCCTTGCACGGCATCGTGGTCCATTCTGTGTGCCCTGGTTTCGATCGTGGTGCGGCGACGTAGCGTGCCGCCGCTCGAGTGTCCCGGGAAAACCGGCCGCCGGGCGGCACGAGTATCGCATAACGGTCGGACGGATTGGCCCGGCCCGGCCGCGCGCTGACCATCCCTGACAGTGTGCGGCCGGCTGCCTCCGCTAAAATGCCGGGTTGCCGCCGCTTGACGCGGGCGGCGCTTCGCGCGCTACACTGCGCCATGCCATTCCCGTTCAACCTTCCATCCCGCCGACGATGACGTCTCCTGCCCTGACCGGCCTGCGCATCGGTATCACGATCGGATTGCGTGCCCCCGACGAAAGCCTGTGGATCAACGGCATCAAGCAGAACGCGCTGTTCCTCGCGAAGCTGCTGATGGCGTCGCCGCACGGCTACCGCGTGACGCTGGTCAACACGACCGACGTGCCGCTCACCGACGCGCTGCCGTGGGATCGCAACGTGTACGACACGCGCGCGTTCGCGGACATGAAGGATGCGCTCGACGTGGTGATCGAGCTGGGCGGGCAGATCGACGGCGAGCAGACGGCCTATTTGAAAGCGCGCGGCGTGAAGCTGGTCAGCTATTGCTGCGGCGTCGAGTACATCAACGTGATGGAGTCGATCCTGTTCGGCCGTCGGCTGTGGGATTCGCTGTTCATCAACCGCGGCTATGACGAGGTATGGGCGATTCCGCAGATCGCGCCGTCGTCGCTGCCGTTCCTGCAGTCGCTGCGCCGCTGCCCGGGGCGCGTCGTGCCGTTCGTGTGGGATCCGATGTTCCTGACCGAACGCGCGCAGTCGCTGCCCGAGCGCGGCGAATACCGGCCGCGCAGCGAGCCCGGCAAGCGGCTCACGGTGATGGAGCCGAACCACGACGTCGTGAAGTTCTGCGTGTATCCGATGCTGATCATCGACGAAGCGTATCGGCGCGACCCCGACGCGATCTGCTTCGCGCACGTGACGAACGCCGATCGCCTCGCGCACGACAGCCCCGAGTTCGTGATGCTGATGAATTACCTGGACATCGTGCGCGCGGGCAAGGCGAGCTTCGTCGGGCGCTTCGAAACGCCGCTGTTCCTGGCCGACCTGACCGATATCGTCGTGTCGCACCAATGGTCGAACCCGCTGAACTATTTCTATTTCGACGTGTGCTGGCAGGGTTATCCGCTCGTGCACAACGCGAGCCTCGCGCCCGATCTTGGCTACTACTATCCGGACAACGACGTGCAGCAGGGCGCCGATGCGCTGCTGCGCGCGCTGCATACGCACGACGACGACTGGCAAGCGTATACGCGGCGCCAGCGCGAAATCCTCGGCCGTTACACGTCGGCGAATCCGGCGCTCGTCGCCGAGTATGACGCGCTGCTCGCGAACCTGATCGGCGCGCCGGCCGCCTAGCGCCGAGTATCCGCGGCGCACGTTCGTTGCGCCGCCGTCCGCCGTCGGGTTTGTCCCGCCCTCATGTCTGACGAAATCGTGCCGTTAAAAAAAGAAACCGCCGAACCCGATGGATTCGACGGTTTTCGAAGGCACGAAATTGACGGCTCCGAGGGAAGTCCGTCGAAAACAAGTTTATAGGTTAACAAGTCGGAAAGATTGTCAAATATGTTTCAATCGATAATCTTCATATAATTGAAGTTGGTATTATTGGTTAGGCGTGGATTGATTCCGTTTGGAATCTTGATAATGTCGTTTGAAACGTGAAAATTGAACGCTGCGATGATCGAATGGCGCGCAGCGGCGCGTTTCGCGCGAGAGACGGCATGTGCGGAGACGGATGTTTCGGCTTGCGTATCGAGCACGGACGGCACTTCGCGGCGCGGTATTTATCTGAACAATCGATGGCGTGCCGATTCGTGGGACGAGTAAATCCGGAAAAGGCGGTCCGGATAAAACCGGCCGGATGAAAAAGATAAACGATTCGGTTTTTTTGGATTCTTGTAATTCCTGTTGTGTAACCTGTCGCACTGTCGGTATCGTGCGCGCGTGGTGTATTTAAAGTAACCGAATAGCGTAAAAAATATCGAATTTGACGGCGCCGAAGCGAACAGTACGCTCCCCGGAAAAAATCGACATACAGGATGGGCCGGGTGGGCGGCGGAGCGCGTCGAGGTCGGCTCGTTCCGCCTATGTGTTGAGGTCGAGCCGCGATCGGCGGCTCGCCATTAGCCGGAGCGCCGGATGAATGCGGTCGAAGCTCGCCAGGAGGCGAATCGGAAAGCGAATCGCAACGAAATCGATCTCGTGTTCGGGGCACCCGACGATCACCCCGATCTTGCGTCGGTGCGCAGTTTCGTCGAAAGCCGGCTCGGATTCGCGCGCGAGCCCGTGTGCCGCGCCGACCTGTCGGGCGGCGTGCTGTACGAGGAATGCCTGGCGCGGCTGCGGTGGGGCGAGCGCGATGCGCTGCCGCCGCTCGCGTTTCTGCCGCGCCTCGAAGCGCTCGGGCTGATGCGCTGGTTCGACCGGCTGGTGGTCGGCCGCACGATCGATGCGCTGCGCGCCGATCCGGGCGCCGTGTACGGTTGCAACGTCGCGGCGGCAAGCGCGGTCGTGGACGACGCGTGGCTGGCGATTTTCAGGCGGCTCGAGCGCGAGCCGTCGGTGGCGGCGCGGCTGGTGGTCGAGATCACGGAGACGGGGCCGCTGAACCCGGTCGCCGGCCGGTCGTTCGTGTCCCGCTTCCAGCGGGCCGGGTGCCGGATCGCGATCGACGATTTCGGCGTCGGTTTCAGCGCATTGAACAATCTGGTGGTCGGCAATCCCGACATCGTGAAGCTCGACCGCTCGATCCTGTCGCTGATCAAGCGCAACGCGATCGGCCGCTACCAGTTCCGCCGGCTGATCGCGTTTGCGCATGAAGGTGCGCGGCACGTCGTCGTCGAAGGCGTGGAAAGCGAGACCGACCGACAGATCATCGTGGATGCCGGCGTCACGTGGGCGCAGGGCATCCGGTTTTCGTGGCGATCGCCGGCCGCCGCATGACCGCGGGAGCGGGCGGGGCGGCGCGCGGGGTGTGCGTCGGGGGCAGGGGCGCGGAGCGAGACGAATCGCAAAGGGGCGTGGGCATGGCGGGAACGAAAGCCGGAGGCGGAACGGGCACGCAGGCGGCCGATGCGCGCGACCTGGTCGCGATCGCCGAACTGGTCGACATGCTGGGGCAACTCGGCGCCGAAGCGACCGATGCGCCGATCGACGTCGCGTCCTGTCTCAATGGCCTGACGATCGTCGCGCGCCGTATTCAGCGGATGAGCCCGCTCGACGCGGGCGGCCGCGAACTCGCGGCGCGGCACTATTACGCGGGCGTCATCGCCGGCGCGTGCGGCGACGAGTCGGCGATCGCGCGCGGCGTATCCGACAGCCTCGTCAGGCAATCGGGCGGGGCAGGCCGGTCGGTCACCCGTTGTTTCGCGGTGCTCGCGCGCATGGGGCGGCGGCATGGTCGCGCGTTCGCCGCGCAAAGCGGCGATCGGGTACTGGCGTAACGCAACCGGGGCGTGTGAAGGAACTCAGTCGAGCGAGCGGCCGGCGAACAGGTGCTGGATCTGCGTGGAATAGGCGCTCACATTGTGCTCGGCGAGCGTGTCGACCTGGTGCAGGCAGCGGCGAGCCGCCGCCGCGTAGTCGTCGAGGCGCGCGTCGTGCGTTTGCGCGGCGGTCGCGATCGCGCGAGCCGCATCGAAGATCTCGAAGTCCGGATAGTAATAGCCGACGTCGCGCAGGAACGGCGAGTTGTGCACGAGCGGGTAGTTGCCGTACAGCGCGTCGTACAGCAGATAGTTCAGGCCGTTTTCCCAGTGGTGCGACACGACGATGTCGGTGTGATGCGCAGCCCATGCGACGAACGGCGCGCGCACGTCGGCAGTGGCCTTGCCGTCGCGCACCATTTCGAGCCCGAGCGCGAGATGCTTGAAGGCGACGTTTTCCTTCTTGTCGAACGTGTTGGTCATGTACACGTGCTCGACCAGCTCCGGATGTTCGACGTAGCACGCATTCGCGGCGAGCATCGGCACGATCGCGCTCTTCACGACGTTCAGGTTCGGCTCGAAGAACGCGATGCGCTTGGCCGTGCCGCGATTGCGGTAGCCGAAGCGCGCCTTCAGTTCGGGGTCCGCGTCGAGGCTGCGCTCGATGAAATACGGCGACCAGATGTGCGGCAGCTCGATCACCGGCGCGCGGTACACGGCCTGGAAATAGGCCGCGCACGTGTGCATGTGCTGCGGGTTGGTCCAGATCTCGTCGAACTGCACGCGGTGCGGGTTCGGCTTCCAGTCGTTCTTCTCGAAGTTGATCGTCTCGACCGCGATCACGTAGTCGTTGCCGAAGCGGTACGACACGCACTTGCCGCCGCGCCGGCGCACGGCGTCCGTGTGCGACGGGTCGACGAACGCATTCATCTCGATCAGCAGGTCGGTCTGGTGGATGATGGCCGACAGCGGCCGCAGCGCATCGCCGAACGCGTCCAGCATCAGCGCCTGCGGATACTCGGTGACGCCATCGTCGTGCGCGAGCCAGACTTCGCCGATCAGCGGCGATTGCTTCAGCAGCATGTACAGGTACACGCAGTGCTGGTTCGCGCCGTTGTACCAGATCGACTGCGTCGCGTCGCGCTGCACGTTCATCGTTATCGCGACATTGAGTTTCATCGGATCGGCTCCGTGAGCGGGCGCGTGCGCCGCTTATTGCGTGAAGTTTTGCGACCGGCGCGGCACATAGCCCGTCAGGTGCCAGCGGCCGTCGTCATCGAGACGAAAGCTCAGCTTTTCGTAAACGGTCGCACCGCTCGCGAGCGTCGTCGTGTAGTCGACGTTCGCGTACAGGCCGTCGGGCATCGACGACGAGTTGCTGTAGCGGATCCGCGTGATTTGCGCCCAGCCGCGATGGTCGACCGCGCCGACCGACTGGCGTGCCTGCTGCATCTGTGCCGCGAATTGGTCCTGCTTGAAGCGCGCCTTGACGAACGGTGCGGCGTCGGCCCACACCGCGCCGTACTGGCCGGCGTCGAGCTGCTTGAACACCGCATCCGAGTCGCGGAGCAGCGCGTCGGCTGATTCGCCGGCGGATTGCGCGTGTGCGCCGATCGCGATCGAAGCGGCGGCGCAGATCAGCCATTTGGCGAGGGTGAGAGGCGGGCGTGCGTTCATGTCGGAGTCCGGAAAGGGCGGCGCGTCACGCGTCGCGATAGAGGGCGGCGATCGCGTCCGTATAGGCCGCGACGTTCTCGGGGTTGTAGATGCTGACCGAGCTGAGCACATGCCTCGACTGCTCGCGGTACCCTTCCAGGTTCGCGTCGTGCTCGGCGAACGCCTTCAACAGTGCGCGGCCGCCGGCCTGGCAGTCGAAGTCCGGATAGAAATACCCGGCCTTGCCGAGGAACGGCGAGTTGTGGATCAGCGGATAGTCGCCGTACAGCAGCTCGTAGTACAGGTAGTTCTGCGCGTTCTCCCACGTGTGCGACACCACCGCATCGCCGTACGCGGCCATGAACTCGTATACCGCATAGCGGCTTTCGAACGTCGTGATGCCGTGCTCGACGATGTCGAGACTCTTCGCGAAATGGATGAACGTCGTGTGATCCTTCAGGTGAATCGTGTTGCACACGCGCACGAATTCGAGGAAGGCCGGATTCGCGCGGTAAGCCTCTTCCGTGATCAGCATCGGAATGATGCTCGTCTTCACCATGCAGATGTTCGGCTCGAACATCGTCACGCGCCAGCGCGGCTTGCCGGGCTGATAGCCGAACGTCAAGCCGGCGCCGAGCGTCGCGCGCGCCTTGTCGAACAGCATCGGGTGCCAGATGTGCGGGACGATCGTGACCGGCGCGCGCAGGCCCGTCTGGTAGTAGTGCAGGCACGAGCGCTCGAACTCGGGAATCGTCCACACCGCGTCGTACGGCGCGCCCGAGAACAGGAAGCCCGATGGCTTGTCGAACATCGCGCGTTCGATGTCGATCACGTAGTCGTTGCCGACCCGCATCGTGACCACCTTGCCGCCGCGCTCGCGGAACGCGCGCAGGTAGTCCGCGCCGAACTGCGCGCTCATTTCGATCAGCACGTCGCAGCGCTCGAGCGCTTCGTCCATCGACAGCAGCGGCACGTCCCACTCGCCGAGCATCATCTGCGGATCGGCAACGTGTTCGCCGCCGTTCACCATCACGGCTTCGGCGACGAGCGGCGATTGGCGCAGCAACAGGATCAGCAGCAGGCAGTTCTGGAAAATGCCGTTTTCCCACAGCGACTGGCCGGCGCCGCGCACGAACAGCGACACGCCGACGACGAGACGCTTGCCCTCGCCGGGCGCTTGACGGGCATTGGAGTCCGACATGCGTATGCTCCGGTTCAGGCGACCAGACGCGAGACGAACGCGTCGAGGTTCGCGGGGTTGTCGATCGAGACCGACTGCAGCAGCCGGCCCGCCTTCGCGCGGTAGTCGTCGAGGCGTTCGTCGTGATGCAGCCACGCTTCGAGCAGCGCGCGGCCGCCGGCGGCCGAGTCGAAGTCCGGGTAGTAATAGCCGGCGTCGCCGATCAGCGTCGAGTTGTGGATCAGCGGATAGCCGCCGTACAGCACGTCGTAATACAGATAGTTCTGCCCGTTTTCCCAATGGTGCGACACGACCGCATCCGCGTGACGCGCCATGAAGCCCGGCAGGTCGAGTCGCGGTTCGAACGTCGCCTTGTGCTCGCGCACGAGATCGAGGCTGTTCGCGAAGTGCACGAAGGTCGGATGTTCCTTCATGTGCATCGAGTTGACGACGAACATGTGCTGCACCGCGTCGGGCCGCGCGCGATAGAACTCGTCGCACGCGAGCATCGGGTAATGGCACGACTTGGCGACCGAGATGTTCGGTTCGAGCGTCGCGAGCTTCCACGGGCGCTGGCCGGGCCGATAGCCGAACGTCGCGCCTTCGTCGGCGAGCGTGGCCACGCGGCGCTCGAGGAAGTACGGCGACCAGATGTGCGGCATCAGGTGGACGGGCGCGCGCAGGATCGTCTGCAGCATCGGCGCGGCGGTCTTGTCGTATTGCGGCAGCAGCCACACTTCGTCGAACGGTGCGCCATTGAACACGTGCCCCGACGGTTTCCCGAAGATCGGCGTCTCGCACAGGCCCGCATACACGTGCCCGCAGAAGAACGCGGCGATCTTCTTGCCGAGCGCCTTCATGTGCCTGAGCCATTCGACCGGCAACTGCGCGCCCATTTCGATCACGACGTCGAGTTCGTGCGTGACGTCGGCGGGTTTCACGAGCGGGACGTCGAGGCCGTCGAGTTCGAGGCCGGCCGGCAGCGCGTTGGCGTCGCCGCCGTTCAGGAAATAGACGGGGCCGACGCGATCCGAACGCTTGAGCATCATCGCGAGGAACGCGATGTTCTGGTGAATGCCGTTCTCCCAGATCGCCTGGCCGTCGCGCGCAAACAGCGAGATGCCGACCGCCGGCCGTTGCTTGCGAGTGCCGCTCGCGGCGGCTTCATTGATGTCCGTCACCGGTTGTTTCCTCTGCGGCGTCGTGCGTCCGGGCATCGCGTCGAGCGTCTGGCCGGCAGCGGCGCGCCGTGGATCGTCATGGTTGGAGTCGCGCCGGTGCGCCGCCGTGCGCGAATCGGGCGACGGGATTCGCGCGGCCGGCAGCCGGATTCCGGCGTGTCGCCGGCACGCCTCGCACGGCGCGCGTCGGGCACGCTGCCCCGGCAACTGTCTGCCGGCGATTGTGGCATGGAAACCGCCGGTTTTGGCAGGACGTGACGAACTTTGACATCGCCGCCGGCCAACGGGAGCGGGCGCCGACGAAGCGGCGCCCGGTCGTCCGGCGGCCTGCCGGCGCGGCGCGGTGGCCCGCCGGCTCGCGCGGCCGCATGAGCGGCCGCAGGCGGCTCAGTGCTGCAGCCGGATTTCGACGCGGCGGTTGCTGGCGCGGCCTTCCGGCGTCGCGTTGGACGCGACCGGATCGGCCTTGCCGCGGCCCGAGACCGTCATCGAGTCGGTCTTCAGCCCGTGCGCCTTCAGATAGGCGGCGACCGCTTCGGCGCGGCGCTTCGACAGCGCGAGGTTGTAGTCGTCGCTGCCCACCGAATCGGTGAAGCCGGTGACCGTCACTTGCGAGTACGTGCGGTCGGCGCGCTCGCTCAGCAGCCGGTCGAGCGATTCGCGCGCGGTCGGTGCGAGCGTCGCGTGATCGGTGGCGAACAGCGCGTCGCCCGACAGGTTCACGCGTTCGACCACGGCGGCGGCCGGCTCGGCGGCCGGGGTTGCTGCGGCGGGCGCGGCGCCGCACTGGAAGACCAGCGTGGCCGGATCGGATTTGTCGCGCAGCGCGCGGGCCGAGTCGACGGCGCGCACGGGCTCGTCGCCGCAGATCTTGCGGGCGGCCTTCATGCAGGTCTGCGGGCCCGACAGCAGGCCGTGGCAGTCCACCTGGAAGGTGCGCACGCCGTCGCACGGCTGCAGTTCGGAGGCGCTGAAGGTCGGGCCGGATGCGGTCGAGCACGCGGCGAGGGCCATTGCGGAAAGCGCGAGCGCAAGAGCGAGTTTGTTCACGGTGACGTCCTTAAAGCTTGGGTTGACCGAGGCCCGCCGCGGGGTGCGCAGCGGGCTCGTCCTGCCGTCGGAGCCGCGGGCCGTCCGGCGGCGAGCCGAACGGCCGGGCGGCGCGACACGTTACTTCCACTGATACAGCATGCCGGCGCCGATCACCTTCTGACCGCCGCTGAAACCGCCGTTGATCGACGCCTTCAGGTTCTCCGTGATGCGCGCCTGCATGTTGACCGCCATCGCCTTCTGGCCGAGGAAGGTCGACGTGCCCACGCCCATCCCGAAGTTGGCGTCGCGATCGAGCTGCGGGATCGACGCCATCGCGCCGACGGCCGCGATACCCTGCTTCGCCATCTGGTCGGTCTGCTGCAGTTGCGAACCCAACGAGTTGATCTGCGCCTGCTGGCCCGACAGTGCCGTCGACAGCGTCGTCTGCACCTGCGTCAGCTGGTTCACGTTCACCGCGTCGGTGCCTTGCGTACCCGGCGCGACGTTCGTGATCTGGCGCTGCTGCGTGTCGCTACCGACCGACACCACGTTCGAGCGACCGCCGTCGTTCGAGCCCGCGCCGATCGCCACCGAGTTCGAGCCGGCGGTGACGGTCGGGACGTCGGTGCCCTTGCCGTTCATGTCGGCCGCGATGCCGTTGTTGTTCGCCGCACGCGTCGTGTTGTTGTTGAGCGTCGTCGACAGCTGGTTCAACTGGTTGTTGATGTTCGTCACGCCGGTCGACAGCGACGCCACGTTGCTGTTCGTCGTGCTCAGGCCGGTGGACAGCGAACCGATGCCCGTCGAGGTCGACGTCGACAGCGAGTTGACGTTGCTGTTCACCGTGCTGAGGCCCGTCGACAGCGAGTTGATCGCGGTCGAGGTCGACGTGGACAGCGACGCCACGTTGCTGTTCGTCGTGCTCAGGCCGGTCGACAGCGAGTTGATGCCGGTCGACAGCGACGCGACGTTCGATGCGGTGGACGTCGACAGCGTGTTGATCGCGTTGTTCGTCGCGTTCAGCTGGCTGCCGTTGATCGCGTCCGTGCTCGTGGCCGAGATCCGGCCCGCGGCGACGTTCGTGATCTGGCGCTCCGCGCCCGGTGCGCCGACGCTCACCACGCCGACCGGCGAGCCGCCCGCGAACGGGTACGTGACGCCGCCGATCGTGGCGCTCGAGGTGCCGACCGCCGCGGCCGTGACCGAGTTCGCGCCGAGTGCGATCGAGTTCGCGACGTTCGCTTGCGCGTTCGTGCCGAAGGCGAGCGCGTCGGCGGCCGTGGCCTTGGCGGCCGAGCCGTAGGCCTGTGCGCCGGTGGCGCTGGCCGTGGCCTGGCTGCCCAGCGCGATCGTGTTGTCCGCGGTGGCCTGGTTCGAGCTGCCGAGGGCGAGCGCGCTGGCGCCGGTTGCCGTGTTCTGGTTGCCGAGGGACACCGCGCCGTCGCCGGTCGCCGTGTTGTTCGCACCCATCGCCACGGCGCCGGTGCCCGTCGCCACGTTCGGATCGCCGATCGCGACTGCGCCGTCGCCGGACGCGGTGTTGCCGGAGCCGATCGACACCGCCTTGCCGCCCGTCGCCGATGCGTTCTGACCGATCGCGACCGCGCCTGCCGTCTGCGCGTTCGAGCCGTCGCCGACTGCGACGCTGCTGGCGCCCGCCGCGCTGGCGTTCACGCCGGCGGCGAGGGCGTTGGTGCCCGTGGCGCCGTCGTTGGCGTAGTTGGCTTGCTGCACGCCGTTGTCGTTGACGCTGTAGTAGTGCGTCTTCGCGGCGTTGATCGCGGTCGAGGTCGACGTGGACAGCGACGATACCGAGCTGTTCGTGCTGCTCAGGCCGGTGGACAGCGAGCCGATGCCGGTCGAGGTCGAGGTGGACAGCGACAGGATCGTGCTGTCCGTGCTGCTCAGGCCGGTGGACAGCGAGCTGATGCCGGTCGAGGTCGAGGTCGACAGGGACGTGATCGAGCTGTTGGCGGACGACAGGCCGGTCGAGGTCGAGGTCGACAGCGAGCTGATCGAGCTGTTGGCCGACGACAGACCCGTCGAGGTCGAGGTCGAGAGCGACGTGATCGAGCTGTTGGCCGTGGACAGGCCGGTCGAAGTCGAAGTCGACAGCGACGTGATGGAGCTGTTGGCCGACGAGAGGCCCGTCGACGTGGACGTCGAGAGCGACGTGATCGAGCTGTTGGCCGTGGACAGACCGGTCGAAGTCGAGGTCGACAACGACGTGATCGAGCTGTTGGCCGTGGACAGACCGGTCGACGTCGAGGTCGAGAGCGACGTGATGGAGCTGTTGGCCGTCGACAGACCCGTCGAAGTCGAGGTCGACAACGACGTGATCGAGCTGTTGGCCGTCGACAGACCGGTCGAAGTCGACGTGGACAGCGACGTGATCGAGCTGTTAGCCGTGGACAGGCCGGTCGAAGTCGAGGTCGACAGCGATGTGATCGAGCTGTTGGCCGTCGACAGACCGGTCGACGTCGAGGTCGAGAGCGACGTGATGGAGCTGTTGGCCGACGACAGACCGGTCGACGTCGAGGTCGAGAG
>NZ_LPJG01000037.1:0-34585 GCF_001532755.1 Burkholderia sp. MSMB2157WGS
TGCAAGACCTGCGACATCAAGGACCCGACGCAGAACATCGTGTGGGTCACGCCCGAAGGCGGCGGCGGGCCGAATTATCCGAACATGTAACGCAACGCATCCCCGCGCCCCGTGGGCGTGAACGAACCGGAGTGAGACGATGAGCAATGCAGCGAAGGAAGTCGTGGTGGTGAGCGGTGTCCGTACCGCGATCGGCGATTTCGGCGGGAGCCTGAAGGATTTCTCGCCGACCGACCTCGGCGCGAAGGTGGTCGCCGAAGTGCTGGCGCGCGCGAACGTGCCGGGCGATTCGGTCGGGCATGTCGTGTTCGGCCACGTCGTGAACACCGAGCCGAAGGACATGTATCTCGCGCGCGTCGCGGCGATCAACGGCGGCGTCGCGCAGCACACGCCGGCGCTGACCGTGAACCGCCTGTGCGGCTCGGGCCTGCAGGCGATCGTGTCGGCCGCGCAGACGATCATGCTCGGCGACGCCGACGTCGCGATCGGCGGCGGTTCGGAGAGCATGAGCCGTGCGCCGTACACCGTGCCGGCCGCGCGCTTCGGCCAGCGCATGGGCGATGCGAAGCTCGTCGACATGATGCTCGGCGCGCTGCACGACCCGTTCCAGACGATCCACATGGGCGTGACGGCCGAGAACGTCGCACGCAAGTACGACATCTCGCGTGACGCGCAGGATGCGCTGGCGCTCGAATCGCATCGTCGCGCGGCGCGCGCGATCGCGGAAGGGCGCTTCAAGGATCAGATCCTGCCGATCTCGATCCGCACGAAGAAGGGCGAAGTCGCGTTCGACACCGACGAGCACGTGCGGCACGACGCGAGCGCGGACGATTTCACGAAGCTCAAGCCGGTGTTCGTGAAGGAAAACGGCACCGTGACGGCCGGCAACGCGTCGGGCATCAACGACGCGGCCGCTGCCGTGCTGATGATGAGCGCGGACGCTGCGCGCGCGCAGGGCGTGAAGCCGCTCGCCCGCCTCGTCGCGTATGCGCACGCGGGCGTCGATCCTGCATACATGGGCATCGGTCCGGTGCCGGCCACGCAGAAGGCGCTCGAACGCGCGGGCCTGAAGATCGCCGATCTCGACGTGATCGAAGCCAACGAGGCGTTCGCCGCGCAGGCCTGCGCGGTCACGCAGGAACTCGGCCTCGATCCCGCGAAGGTCAACCCAAACGGCTCGGGCATCTCGCTCGGTCACCCGATCGGCGCGACCGGCGCGCTGATCACGGTGAAGGCGCTGTACGAACTGAAGCGTATCGGCGGCCGTTACGCGCTCGTGACGATGTGCATCGGCGGCGGCCAGGGGATTGCCGCGATCTTCGAGAACATCTGATAATCGACCGCTCGGCATCCGAATACACAGGAATCGTCATGACCATCGAAACCGTCGGCGTCGTAGGCGCCGGAACCATGGGCAACGGCATTGCGCAAACCGCGGCCGTTGCCGGACTGAACGTCGTGATGATCGACGTCAGCGACGCCGCACTCGACAAGGGCCTCGCGACGCTGAAGGGCAGCCTCGAGCGGCTCGTGTCGAAGGACAAGCTCGACGCGGCCGCGCGCGATGCGGCGCTCGCGCGCATCGCGACGTCGACCGACTACGCGAAGCTCGCGGCGGTCGACATCGTGATCGAAGCGGCGACCGAGAACGTCGAGTTGAAGGGCCGCATCCTGAAGCAGATCGAGTCGGTCGCGCGGCCCGACGCGATCATCGCGACCAATACGTCGTCGATCTCGATCACCGCGCTCGCGGCGCCGCTTGCCGATCCGTCGCGTTTCCTCGGCATGCACTTCTTCAACCCGGTGCCGCTGATGCCGCTCGTCGAGATCATCCGCGGGCTGCAGACGAGCGACGCGACCGCGTCGGCCGTGCGCGCGCTGACCGAGCGTTTCGACAAATCGCCGATCGGCGTGCGCAATTCGCCGGGCTTCGTCGTGAACCGGATCCTGGTGCCGATGATCAACGAAGCGTTCTTCGTGCTGGCCGAAGGTATCGCGTCGGCCGAGGAGATCGACGCGGGGATGAAGCTCGGCGCGAACCACCCGATCGGGCCGCTCGCGCTGGCCGACCTCGTCGGGCTCGACGTGTGCCTCGCGGTGATGGACGTGTTCCTGAAGGACTTCGGGGATCCGAAGTATCGTGCGTGCCCGCTGCTGCGCGAGATGGTGTCGGCGGGGCGGCTCGGGCGGAAGACGGGGCGCGGGGTGTACGACTACGGCAAGTAAGCGGCGCATCGGTGCCTCTTCGCGCGGCCGCCTTCGGGCGGCCGTGTGCATTGTGCGGCACGCGCGGCGGGATTACGCGTCGAGTATCGACAGGTCGCGCGGCAACGCGCGCTTGAACATTGCCAGAAGCTGCCGCGCCGCCTTCGGCGGCAACGTGATCGCATGGCGCACGGCCGCCGCGATCTGGATCATCATCAGTTCCGCGAATGCGCTGCGTTGCGCGCGGGTCGTGTCGGGCGCGACTTCCGCCAGCGCATCCGCGAACAGCCCGGCCAGGAATTCGCCGTCCGCGCGATCCAGTTCCTGCAGCGCGCGATCGGCCTGTGTCGCGCGCCAGATGTCGCGCATCAGCGGCTCGTCGACGAACATCCGGTAGTAGCTGTCCGTGATGCGTGCGAGCGTGCCGTGCAGGTCGTCGAGCGTCTTCATCGTGGCGAGATCGCGCCGCACGCAGTCGTGGCCAACCTCGTTGTAGCGCTCCGCGAGCGTGCCGATCACGGCCGCCTTGTCCGGAAAGTACTGATACAGCGACCCGAACGAAATGCCCGTGCGTTCGACGATGTCGCTCATGCGGAACGCGTCGCAACCTTTCTCGATCATCACTTCCGATGCGCACGCGAGGATGCGCTCGAACCGCTCGCGGCTGCGCTGCTGCGTCGGTACCAGCCGCGCACGCGCCGGCGCGTCCGCCGCCGTGTCGGGCTCGTCGCTCTGCCCCGATTTTTGCCGGCCCATGCCGCCTCCCGAAAAACTTGACGTTATTAATGCGAGAGTCTATCGTGTTTTTAAAACGCGAGACATTCTCGTGTTTTTTCAAAAAGGAGACGCACATGTCGGCACTTCCCATTCTCATCGTCGGCGGTTCGGGCAAGACGGGCGCCCGCGTCGATGCCCGGCTGCGCACGCGCGGCCTCGCGACGCGACCGGTGTCGCGCACGTCGGCGGTGCGCTTCGACTGGACGGCGCCCGACACCTGGCCGGCCGCGCTCGATGGCGTGTCGGCCGCTTATGTGACCTATCAGCCCGATCTGGCCGTGGACGGTGCGGTGGACGCGATCGCCGGATTCGCGCAGCGCGCGCGAGACAGCGGCGTCGAACGCGTGGTGCTGTTGTCCGGGCGCGGCGAGCCGCGTGCGCAGGCCGCCGAGGCTGCGCTGCAGGCGTCGGGCGTGGGCTGGGGTGTCGTGCGTGCAAGCTGGTTCAACCAGAACTTCTCCGAAGGCTATCTGCTCGACGGCGTGCTGGCTGGCGAAGTCGCGTTGCCGGCCGGCGCGGTGCCCGAGCCGTTCGTCGATGCGGACGACATCGCGGACGTGGCCGTGGCCGCGCTCACCGATGCGCGGTTCGCGGACCGTGTGATCGAGGTCACGGGCCCGCGCGCACTGACGTTCGCCGAAGCGGTCGACGAAATCGCACGGGCTGCCGGGCGGCCGATCGCCTATCGCGAGATTCCGCACGACGCGTTCGTCGCGGGGCTGCGCGAGGTCGGCGTACCGGCGCCGATCGTCGCGCTGCTCGACGACCTGTTCGACGTGGTGCTCGACGGACGCAACAGCGCGGTGACGCACGGCGTCGAGGCCACGCTCGGGCGCCCGGCGCGCGATTTCGCCGACTATGCGTGTGCGGCCGCCGCGACCGGCGTGTGGAGCGCCCGACCGTGATCGCGTTCGTGACTTCAGCGTTGTTGTGAGCGGCCAAGTTCTTGATTTTCCATGGGGCCCAAGACATCTTTTTCGGCGAGCCGATCTGTCGAAATGACGGCGGTCGATGCATGAATTACGTATAATACGTATTCCATGCACAGGAGGCCGCCATGCCGACCATCACCGCCACAGAACTGGCTCGCCATACCCGCCAGATCCTCGATCAGGTCGCCCAGCGTCGCGAAACGATCGTGGTCGAACGCAATCAGACGGTGATCGCCCGTCTGGTGCCCGCCGAGCCCATGATGCGTGCTGCCGAAGCACTCGCCGATTTGCCAGTGAGCCTGGGCGCCGAGGACGCGGCACGCTGGCTGCGCGACAGCCGCGAAGGCTTCGAAGACGGGGTGCGTGACCCATGGGCATGATCATCGATAGCTGCGTGTGGGTCGGGCTCGCCGGCGGCACGGTCGAATCTCGCGCCGTGATCGACACTGCCGGTGATGCGCCGGTGTTTATCTCGACCATCTCCCTGGGCGAACTGGCGTTCGGCGTGCAGGCCTGCGCAGACGCTGCGGAGCGCGCGCGTCGAGCTGCGTATCTGCGCCAGCTCGAGCGGCGGCCGGTACTCGACGTCACGCGTCATACCGCAGCCGCGTTCGGGGTGCTTGCCGCCGCCGTCAAGCAGGCCGGCCGCTCGCCACGTCCGCGTTACAACGACCTGTGGATTGCCGCGCAGGCGATCGAGCGAGGCTATACGTTGATGACGCTGAATGTGGCGGATTTTGCCGACCTCCCGGGTCTTACGGTGCGAGTACCGCAAACGTCGGCATCGGCGTGATTGACCTCGAGCCGTGCGTGTCGCGTACGCGATGCCCACTTTTTGAGGCGCCGTGATGAATCTGGAAGCAGTCGGCGACCGATCCGGACCGCGGGGCTTGCCAGGTGTGCTGTACGTGTTAGGCATGTTCGCGGTGACGCTGGCCGTCAACGTACCGCTCAACGATGCGCTCGCCGCGGCCGATCCGGCCACGACGCACGGCGCGGCGCTGTGGGCGCGCTACCTGCACGACTGGACGAGGTGGAATCACGTGCGCACGGTGGCGTCGGCGGCCGCGTGCGTGTCTTTTATCGCGGGGATTGCGGCGCGGTAGCGCCGCGCCGATCCGCGCGCTACAGCAACCGCTCGGAGAGCACGCGGAACGCGACGTCGGGAACGACGAAGCACATCGGCTCGCCGGTGGCGCCGATGCGTGCGAGGAAGTCGCTCTCGCCCACGGGGCCGACCGTCTTCAGCGGCCGGACGGCGTCGACGTCGATCGGCAGGTCGATCGACGCGTACGCAAGGCGGTCGCAGTCTGCGACGTGCGCGATCGCCGAGTGCTGCAGCGACACGGACGCGACGGCATCGCGCCAGTCGTTGAAGAACGGCGCGAACGCGTCGGGCAGCGTTCGATCGTCCGACGCTTGCGCCGTGCAGCGGAAGTCGGGCGCGCTGCCGCCGCTTCCCGCCAGCAGCGTGTCGTAGCGTCCGTCGCGTACCGCATGGGTAAAGGGCCGCGCGAGATGCGACGGCAGCGCGTCGCTGAAAAGCCGGCTGCCGAGCGCATAGAGCGGGTGGTCGAACACGTTCTTCACGAACAGCACGGTGCGCTCCGCCGGCGCGCCGTCCGGCAGCGCGTCGACGTAGAGCCGCCAGTTGCTCTGCAGCGGCGACGGAAAGACGCGCCGCAGCGGACCCGCGAGCCGCGGACCGAAGTGCCGGTGCCGGTAGGTGAGTGTTGTAAACAGCGTGCGGCCGCCGCGGCTCGCGAGCGTGACGCCGCGCGGCACGAGGTGTGCGACGGCCGCGATATCGACGACCCACGTGCAATACACGACATGTTCGACGTCGCTCGCGAGCTGCAGGAACGGTAGCCGCGACAGCAGCGTGCGGCGGGCGCGCAGCAGCGAGCCGCTCGCGACGATCCGGTTGGCGATCCGGCCGACGAGGCCGGCGGACGGGTAAACGAAGGCATTGTCGTAGTGCATGGGCGGCATTGTGCCGGGCTTGTCGCGTGCGCGGAAGAGGGTGGGGCCGCGTCGTTGGCCGAACCGCGTGCAGTTTGGGCGCCGCCGCGAGGTGCTGCTCGTGCAATGGATCCCGCCGGCCGGTTTTCACGCGTGACGCACGCGTGCGGATAATCGATCGCAATCGGCGCTTCGGATCGAATGCGGATGTCGGCGCGCCGGAATCGATGGAAAAATTGCCGTCGACCCGCGCGTACCGGCGATGTGGCAGCGCTCCAGCGATCCCGCCACGATTCATTCCGGCTCGGGTTCGTGCATCCGTTGCCTCGACACGTTCAACCAACGCGCGATCCTGCCGCCCGCGAGTTGCCACTCGAACGGATTGCGGAAGTCGAACGTGTACAGTTCGCGTCGAAGGTACGGCCAGCACCCGCGTAGACTCCGGGACACCCGCGAGCGCTCGATGCGCGAGGGCCGCCACGTGTCGTGCCAGGGGAAGTTCGTCGCGATACTCGAGCGCCGTCGCGGCAACCGGAAATTGAGCGCATACGCGTACCGCGGCTGGTCCGAGAAGTTTGCCCCCGCGGCATGCAGCGTGCGCCCCGCATGCACGGTGCAGTCTCCCGGCATCAACGGACACGCCACGGCGCGTGCCGGATCGAATCCGCCGACACACTCGAGTCCATGGGCGGTCACGTCGCCCCCGAGCGGTGCATGCGGAAGGACGTCGTACCGATGCGACCCGGGGATGAACTGCATGCACCCGTTGTCGATCGACACGGCTTGCAACGGAATCCAGAAGTTGATTTCGCGATGGTCGATGCGCGCGTCGGTAAACGCGTCGTCCTGATGCCAGGGCGTCACGGTGTCCGTATGCGCCTGCTTCAGGAAAAAACTGTCGCCGGCGAAACGAACGTTCGGGCCGAGCAGCGTCTTGGCGATATCGAACGCGGCGCGGCGGATACGGAGCCTCGATAGCCGACGCTCGAAATAGGATGCCCAGTGGAGTTGGAGAAGTTGAGGTTCGAAATCGCGCCCGTTCGACTCGGGATAGAAATCGAACATCAGGCCCTCGGCGTAGCCCGTGCGGCCGCCGAGCAGACGATGGCCGATTTCGCGCAAGTCTTCGATCTCCGAGGTGTCGATCAGCCCGTCGATGACCGCAAAGCCGTCGTGATGGAACCGGGACCGAAGATGGGCTTGCATTGGAGCCTTGACGATGAGTTCACGGATCGCGAAGCGATGCAGACGGCCTCTTTTTCGATTTTCGTATTTTCGCGCGGGACGCTTCTGTTCGATATCTTACGTTGATTGCCGACGGCGGAGCAGCCGACGAGGCGTCTGCGGGTGTCCGGCGACCTGGCCGCGCGGGCGCGCAATCGCCGGGCGACGCGGCATGGTCGGGCTCGCGCGAGGCATTTCGACGGCCGGTCTCGACGCGTGACGCACGTGCGCGAAAGCCGGCCGTTCGCGCGTCAGTACCCCGACCCGCCGCCGTCCTGATCCGTGACGATCGCCACCCCCGAACTCGTGCCGAGCCGGGTCGCGCCGGCCTCGAGCATCGCGAGCGCGGCCGCGCGGTCGCGCACGCCGCCCGACGCCTTCACGCCGAGCGTCGGCCCGACCGTGCGGCGCATCAGCGCGACATCCGCGAGCGTCGCGCCGCCATGGCCGAACCCGGTCGACGTCTTCACGAACGCGACGCCGAGATCGCGGCACATCTCGCACACGCGCACCTTCTCGTCGTCGGTCAACAATCCCGTTTCGAGGATCACCTTGAGCGGCACCGTGCCGCAGGCGCGGTGCACGGCGTCGATGTCGGCCTTCACGTCGTCGACGCGGCCGCTCTTCAGCGCGCCGATGTTGATCACCATGTCGATCTCGCCGGCGCCCGCCGCGATCGCGGCGGTGGCTTCGAATGCCTTCGCAGCGGACAGCCCCGCGCCGAGCGGAAAGCCGACCACGGCACAGACGAGCACGCCGGTATCGGCCAGTTCGCGCGCGGCGAGCGGCACGTTCGCCGAATTCACGCAGACCGAGTAAAAGCGATGCTCGGCCGCCTGGCGGCAGAGTTCGCGGATCTGCGCGTCGCTCGCGTCGGGCGCGAGCAGCGTGTGATCGATGGTTTGGGCGAGTTGGGCGTTGGAAAGCGGCATGTGTCAGGACTCCACGGATCGTGTGCGGAAAGGGCACACGGAAAGTTGATGTTTTCACATCGGTTTGTTACAAATACGACATTCCGGCCGGGCCTGCGCGCCCGGCACGACGAGCGACTCACGCGACGGGCACGCAGGATACAGGCATGGAAACAAAGAAGGGCGAACGGATCAAGACATTGATGAACGTGCTGCAAGGGCAGAACGCGATTCATCTGCGGGAAGTCGCCGAGCTGTTCGGCGTGTCCGAAATGACGATCCGCCGCGATCTCGCGGACAACCCGCACGGCCTCAGCCTGATCGGCGGCTACGTGACGCGCCATTTCGCCGCGCAGCGCAGCGACATCGGCGAATACCTGATCAGCGCCGAGAACAACCGGCAGACCGAGGAAAAGCGCCGCATCGGCAAGCTGGCCGCGCAGTTCGTGACGACCGGCGACACGATCTTCGTCGACTGCGGGTCGACCACGCCGTTCGTCGTCGATTTCATTCCGGACGACCTCGAATTCACGGCGGTCTGCAATTCGCTGAACGTGTTCGCGAAGCTGCAGCAAAAGCCGCATTGCAACGTGATCCTGTGCGGCGGCGCGTATCACCGCCAGAACATGGTGTTCGAATCGGTCGCCGAAACGGGCATCCTCGATTCGGTGCGCGTGTCGAAGGCGTTCATCTCGGCGGCCGGCGTGAGCGATCGCTGCGGCGTCACGTGCTTCAACTTCCACGAAGTCGATGCGAAGAAGAAGGTGATGGCGCGCGCGCAGAACCGCTTCCTGCTGGTCGATCACACGAAGTTCGACGAAGTGCGCGCGGCCTATTTCGCCGAACTGACCGATTTCAACTACGTGATCTCCGACGGGCAACTGAGCCGCCGCTACGAAACGGCGATCCGCGAGCACGGGATCGCGCTCGTGACCTGATGCGGCGCGGGCGTGCAGCGCGCCGAGCGTCGCGCTATTCATCGCGTCGAGCATCGCGCGCTTCCGCCGCGCTCAAGTAGCCGGTGACCACTTCGAAGCGGCGCGACGCGCCCGGCGCCAGCGCCGCGACGTGGCCCTTGCGGCGTTCGGCTTCGTAACCTTCCGGCTCGCAGGTCGACGGCAGCGCGAACGCGGCGACCTGCTGATCCGCGTTGTGCAGGATCCAGCGCGTCGCGTGCGGGAATTGCGCGGGGCGGTACGCGGTATGGAACGCGCCGCCGTCCGGATGCGCGAGCCGGAAATGCGCGACGCCGTCGGCATCCGTTTCCACGTCGTTCATGAAGAACACGATCTCCGGGTCGTACAGCGCGGGCGCATCGAGCGTCGCGAGCCGCGCCGGTTCGCGCGCGAGCGTCGCCGTGTAGTCGCGCCACGCGGCGGTCGGCTTCACGTGCGCGGGCACGCTGTCGCGCAGCCGCAGGCCGCCGCTCGGGAGCGATTGCACGAAGCGGCCGCCCGGCACGTACGCGTAGTTCAGGTGGGCCATGTACATCAGGTCCATCGGCGCGCCGCCGAGATTCGTCACGTCCATCGCGATCGTCATCCGCGCATCGTGCTCCGTCAGCCGCACCGACGGACGCGCGACGTAGTGGCTGCCGAAGCCCTGCACGTACTCGTATTCGCCTGTCACTTCGACCGTGGCGCCGCGCGCATCCGTGCCGACGACCAGGCTCGCGCGATCCATCGGCGCGCACGGCATCTCGCCGTGCAGCGCATGGGTGTCGTCCGGCCCCGGGCAGCCGTTGCGCAGCAGCCCGCTGTGGAACATGAAGCAGCCGTAGGTATCGACGATCGACGTCGCGCGCCTCGGCTGCCGGAACATGTGCTTCATCGTCAGGTCGCGACCGTCGAATTCGGCGGCCCAGATCATCTGGCCGAGATACGGCAGCACGACGAGATGGCCGCGGCGGTTCTCGAGCTTCAGCGCCTCGACGCCGGACGGATACGCGAACGCGGTGACGGTGATGCCGTCGGTGCGGTACAGCGTGCGCGGTGTTTCGCGGAAATCGTCGCGCCGCAGTTCGATCTCGCCGCGCATGGTCAGGCTCCCGACGTGTGGCGCGTCGCGGCGTAGCGCGCGGACGCGTGCTCGTCGGCCGCCGCGTCGGGCGTGGCCGCCGGCAGGTGACGCAGGCAGTAGAAGCCGTAGTAGACGATCACGACGAAGCACGCGAGCGGCACGACGAACGCGAGCTGCATGTTGCCGCCCGTGTGATCGGAGATCAGCCCCTGGATCAGCGGCACGACCGCGCCGCCGACGATGCTCATCACGAGGATCGAGCCGCCGTATTCGGTGTCCTTGCCGAGGCCGTCGATCGTCAGCCCGTAGATCGTCGGCCAGCACGGGCCGAGGAAGATGCTCACGCACACGGCCGCATACACGGCCGTGATGTTGTGCACGCTGATCGTGTACGCGAGCAGCGCGATGCACAGGATGCCGTAGACGATCAGCACCTTGGCCGGGCCGACGCGCTTCATCACGAGCGTCGCGACCAGCTTGCCGACGAAGAACGCGAAGAAGGTCGCGAGCAGGTAGCGCGACGCGCCGCGCTCGGTGAGGCCGCCGATCTGCATCGCGAGCCGGATCGTGAAGCTCCACACGCCGACCTGTGCGCCGACGTACAGGAATTGCGCGACCACGCCCGCGACGAAGCGCCGGTTGCCGAACAGGCGCGCGAGCGTGCCGCGCGCGTCGATCCGGTGCGTGACCGTGCTCGCGCCGTTGCCCTTGCACGCCGGGTACGGCGTGAGCGCGAACACGACGAACACGGCGGCGAGCACGACGATCAGCCACTTGTACGGTTCGAGCGTGGCCTGAATCATCGCGAGCTGGTGCGTGTGGGCTTCGGCGGCCGACATCGCCGCGAGCTGCGCATGCGACGCGTCGCCTTCCTTGAAGATCAGGAAGCTGCCCATGTAGACGCCGGCCATCGCGCCGAACGGATAGAACGTCTGCGAGATGTTCAGTCGCCGCGTGCTGGTGTCGCGCGGGCCCATCAGCGTCGAATACGAGTTCGACGCCGTTTCGAGGAACGACAGGCCCGCGGCGATCACGAACAGCGCGACGAGGAACATCCCGTACTTCGCCATCGACGCGGCCGGGAAGAACAGCAGGCAGCCGGTCGTGTAGAGCAGCAGGCCGACGAGGATCGTCGTCTTGTAGCTGAACTTCTTCACGACGGTCGCGGCCGGAATCGCGAGGAAGAAGTAGCCGAGATAGAACGCCGACTGCACGAACGCCGATTCGAAATCGGACAGGAAGAACGATTTCTTGAACTGCGCGATCAGTACGTCGTTCAGGTTCGCGGCGGTGCCCCACAGCGCGAACAGGCAGCACAGCAGCGTAAACGCGAAGAGCGGCGTGCGATTCAGGTAATAGCCGTCGGGTGTGTGTTCGATCCTGGTTCGGCTCATGGGTGTCTCCTTCCCAATGTCTCGTCGATGAAGGCGCCGGTCAGATGCCGGCGTCGCGGAGGAAGCATTCGAACGTCGCGGCGTCGGCGTACGACTTCTGCGTGCCGAGGCCCGTGACCGAATGCGCGGCATAGGCGGACGCGTAACGCATCGCGTCGACGGCGTCGCGCGACGCGGCATAGCAGCGCGCGAAGCAGCCGATATACGCATCGCCGGCGCCCGTCGTATCGCGCGCGTCGACCGGCACGCCCGGCACGTGACGCGCACCGTCGCGCGATACCAGCAGCGAACCCTTGTCGCCGAGCGTGACGAGCACGTGCTTGAGCCCGCGCGCGACCAGCGCTTCGGCGGCACGGGTCGCGCTGTCGCGCGAATCGACCGGCATGCCCGACACGATCGCGAGCTCGGTCTCGTTCGGCACGAAGAATTCGACGGAACGGATGCGCTCGAAATCGAGGTCGGCGACGGCCGGGGCCGGGTTCAGCAACACGGGAATGCCGTGCCGTGCGCCGAATTCGATCGCGTGATAGACGGTGTCGAGCTCGATTTCGAGCTGCAGCACGATCAGCGCGCAGTCGGCAAGCATCGGCGCGGCCGCATCGACGTCGGCCGGTTGCAGATGGCGGTTCGCGCCCTTGACGATCAGGATGCTGTTGCTCGAATCGGGCTCGACGAAGATCGGCGCGACGCCGCTGGGCACGCCGGCGACCTTGCGCACGTGCGTGGTGTCGATGCCTTCGCGCTCGAAGTTGCGGATCGTGTTGTCGGCGAACACGTCGTCGCCGACCTTCGTGACCATCACGACGCGCGCGCCGAGGCGCGCGGCCGCGACGGCCTGGTTCGCGCCCTTGCCGCCGCAGCCGAGTTCGAAGTTCGGCGCCTCGAGCGTTTCGCCCCGGGCGGGCATGCGCGTGACATAGGTCACGAGGTCGACCATGTTGCTGCCGATGACGGCGATCGTCTCCATCTGCGTCTCTTCCTTGGTATGGGGGCGCCGCGCGCGTGGTCGGCGGCGGCTTGCGACAGGTGATAATAAAATCACATTGAATGTGAAAATGCAATCCTATGATGTTAGAAGGGTCACTTGTGGGGGCGGGCATCCGGCCGGACGAATTGTTCGTTCCGCCGCGTTGAAGCGGGTTCGGATTCATCGGGGGGGGCGCTGAGAGTCGTTACGCGAACGATGCCGCGTTCTCGGGTTTTCGTTGCGCGGCGCGATGCGAGCCATGTCGCGCGCTTCGCGGCCGCACGCCAGGATGACCGGACGATTACCGTTTCGTTATCTACGCCGTTCGCGCCTGCACGGTGAGCGGCCGCGTCGCCGTTTCCGGGTAACATCGCCGGATGTCCCCATGCAAGCGACGGAGCCGGCGATGCGCATCCTGATAGTCGAAGACGAACCGAAGACGGGCGCGTACCTGAAGAAGGGGCTCGAGGAATCGGGCTTCAGCGTCGATCTCGCGAAGGACGGCGGCGAAGGGCTGACGCTCGCGCAGGAAGAGCGTTACGACGTGATCGTGCTCGACGTGATGCTGCCCGTGCTCGACGGATGGGGCGTGCTCAAGCGGCTGCGCGACACGCACACGACGCCGGTGCTGTTCCTGACCGCGCGCGACGACGTGCAGGACCGCGTGCACGGCCTCGAACTCGGCGCCGACGATTACCTCGTGAAACCGTTCGCGTTCGTCGAGCTGCTCGCCCGCATCCGCACGCTCGCGCGTCGCGGGCCGCCGCGCGAGACCGAACGCCTGACGGTCGGCGATCTGGAAATCGACGTGGTGCGCCGCCGCGTGAAGCGCGGCGCCACGCGGATCGACCTCACGCCGCGCGAATTCTCGCTGCTGCAACTGCTCGCGCGCCGGCAGGGCGAGGTGCTGAGCCGGACGCAGATCGCATCGTACGTGTGGGACATGAATTTCGACAGCGACACCAACGTCGTCGAGGTCGCGATCCGGCGCCTGCGCGCGAAGATCGACGACGCGTTTCCGGTCAAGCTGATCCACACCGTGCGCGGCGTCGGCTACGTGCTCGAACCGAAGGACGACGCATGACGCGCCCGCGCTCGCTGGCCGCGACGCTCGCGCTCGCGTTCGCCGCGACCACGCTCGCCGCGTTCGCGCTCGTCGGCGCATATGTGTATGCGGGCCTCGAGCGGCAGGTGAATACGCAGGACGATCTCGACATCGTGCTGGCCGCGCGCCACACGCGCCGGCTCGCGGGCGAGCTCGAGTCGCTCGATGCGGTTCGCGCGCATGCGGAGCGGCTGACGAGTCAGGTGCTGGGCAACGAGGCGCTGTCGATGGCCGCCGTCGATGCGCGGGGCGACGTGCTCGCACGTCACAACGTCCGGCTCGCCGCGCCCGACGATGCGCCCGCGGCCGCATCGGTTCCGCTGGCCGATGCGCAATTGTTCGCGCCGCACGCGGTGCCGGTTCCCGCGGACGACCGGATCACGGCCGACCGGCTCGTCACGTGGACCGCCGACGGCGGCACGCCGATGCGCGGCGTCGTGATCGAGGCCACGCTCGGCGACCGCACGCCGATCCGCATCGCGATCGCCCGCAACATGCGCGACAGGGCCGATCTGCTCGACGGTTACCGCGACCGGCTCAAGCTCGCCGGCGGGCTCGGCGCGCTGTTCGCGCTGCTGCTCGGCTACTGGCTGATCCGCACGGCGCTCGCGCCGCTGCGCGAGATCGTCGACAACACCGGCCGGATCACGGTCGACAAGCTCGACACGCGGCTCGACGCGTCGCGCGCGCCGCCCGAATTGCGCGCGCTCGTCGATGCGCAGAATGCGATGCTCGGCCGCCTGCAGCAGGCGTTCGCGCATCTGTCGCAATTCAGCGCCGATCTCGCGCACGATCTGCGCACGCCGCTGAACAACATGCGCGGCGCCACCGAAGTCGCGCTCGCGCGGCCGCGTTCGGCCGACGAGTACCAGGCGCTGCTCGAATCGAATCTCGAGGAATACGATCGTCTCGCGCGGATGATCGAGAACGTGCTGTTTCTCGCGCGTGCCGAGCATCCGAGCTTCGTCACCCGGCAGCGCGCGTTCGACGTGCGCGACGAACTCGAGCGCATCGCGGAGTATTTCGAGGGGCTCGCCGACGAAGCGGGCTCGACGTTGCGCGTCGAAGGGCAGGGGCAGCTGACCGCCGACGTCGAGCTGTTCCGCCGCGCCGTCGGCAACCTGCTCGCGAACGCGCTGCGTTACACGCCCGCCGGCGGCGTCATCACGCTGAGCGTGGACGAAACCGCCGATGCGGTGCGCGTCGGCGTCGCGAATCCGGGCGAGCCGATCGATCGCGCGCTGCTGCCGCGGATCTTCGACCGGTTCGTGCGCGGCGACCCCGCGCGCAGCGGCGGTGCGCCGGGCGGCACGGCCGGGCTCGGCCTCGCGATCGTGCGCTCGGTGATGGAGCTCCACGGCGGTACCGCGCAGGTCGAAAGCGACACGCTCGGCACGCGTTTCACGCTTACGTTCAACCGGCTGGCGGCAGTGTGATGGCGGGTGCGGGTCGCGCGGCCGGTGCGTGTTCCATCGCGCCGGTGTTCGATTCAGCATCCACGCCCACGCTCGCCTGCCAACCGCCGCCCAACGCCTTCAGCAACCCGACTTCGGCCTCGATCCGGCGCGCGTCGATCTGATCGGCCGTGCGCCGATTCGTCAGCGCGATCGTCTGCGCGGTCACCACGTCCAGATAGCTGACGGCGCCCGCGTTGAAGCGATTCGTCGTCAGCCGCAGCGACAGATCGGCCGCGTCGGTCGCGCGCTGCTGGCTGCCGGCTTCGGACGCGAGTGCGTCGAGCGCCGACAACTGATCCTCGACCTGTTGGAACGCGACGAGCACGGTGTGCCGGTAGTCGGCGACCGCACCGTCGTATTGCGCATGCGCGCCGCGCAGCGACGCGCTGCGGCGGCCGCCGTCGAACAGCGTGCCGGCGAGCTGCGGACCGAGCGACCAGAACAGGCTCGGCGCGGTGAGCCACGGCGCGAAGAACGAACTCTCGAGGCCCACGCTCGCCGACAGCACGAGATCCGGGAAGAACGCGGCGCGCGCCTCGCCGATCCGCGCGTTCGCGGCCGCGACACGGCGCTCGGCCGCCGCGATGTCGGGCCGCCGCTCCAGCAGTTGCGACGGCACGCCGGCCGGAATCGCCGGCACGTGGAACGCCTGCACGCGCGGCGGCAGCACGAACGTCGACGCGCTCTCGCCGACGAGCGTCGCGATCGCGTGCTGCAACTGCGCACGCGACGCGTCGATATCGGTGTCCTGCGTGCGCGTCGATTCGAGCTGGGTCTCGGCTTGTGCGACCGCCGACGCATCGATCGCTCCGGCCGCCAGTTGCCGCTTGAGCAGCGTCAGTGCGTCCGCGTACGCGCGCACGGTGTCGTCGAGCAGCTGCTTCTGCGTGTCGAGCGAGCGCAGCGCGAAATAGTCGGTCGCGAGTTCGGCCGTGACCGACAGCTTCACGGCCTGCAGATCGGCCGCGCTCGCGGCTGCGTCCGCCTGCGCGCCCGTCACCGCGTCGCGTACGCGGCCGAACACGTCGGGTTCCCAGCTCGCGGCCACGCCCGCCTGATAGTCGGGCGTCGTCTTGCCGGCGAGCGACGAGCCGAGCCGGTTTTGCGACACGCGCGCGCGGCTTTGCGCGGCGCCCGCGGTGATCGTCGGCAGGAACCCGGCGTGCTGATAGTCGACCGTCGCGCGCGCCTGCTGCAACTCGGCGATGGCTTTCTTCACCGTCTGGTTCGACACGTCGACGCGCGCTTCGAGCGCGTTCAGGTCGGCATCGTCGAAGACGGTCCACCAGGCGCCGCGCGCGGCGGCGTCGGCCGGGCTCGCGGTGCGCCAGCCGGCCTGCGCGGCCGAGGCGCCCGCGTAGTGCGCGGGTACCGCGACGGCGGGCGGCGAATACGGCGGCAGCGTCGAGCAGGCGGTCAGTGCGGCCGACGCCGCGGCGGCGCCGAGCGCGACGGCGCGACGGGCGAACGGGAGCGGATGAGGAAGGCGCATGGCAGGGATCTCGGGAGTCGTCGTCGAATGGGTTAGCCGCGGGCGGATGCCGCAGCGGGCGTCGATGCGGCCGACGCGGTGCCGGCCGCGCGCGGCAGCGGCATGTCGCGGGCAGCGGCGCCGTATGGTGGTTGCGTGGGCTGCGCGGCGTGCGGGGACGAAGGGGACGAAGCAGACGAACCCACAACCGGCACCGCCGCACGCGCTGTCGACACGACCTTCACGGCCTCCCCGGCCGTGATCGCATCGCCCGGGTTGTCGATCACGCGATCGGTTGCCGAGAGCCCCGCGACGATCTCGACGCGCGTGCCGAAATCGCGTCCGATCTGCACGGTCTTCAGCGCGGTTCGGCCGTTCGCGCCGACGGTGGCGACCGTCACGCCGTTCGGCCGGAACAGCAGTGCACTGACCGGCAGATCGAGCGCCGGCGCCGCACTCGGCACGGCGAGATGCGCCTGCGCATACGCGCCGGGCATCAGCGCGCCGTCGCGGTTGTCGACGTCGATCTCGACGCGCAGCGTGCGCGTGACGGGATCGATCGCGCCCGCGCTGCGCGCGACCCGCGCGGCAAGCCGCCGTCCCGGATACTGCGGCGTCGTCAGGTAGACCGGCGTGCCGGTCGATACGCCGGCTGCGCTGTCCTGCGGCACGTCGACGAACACGCGCAGCGTGTCCGTCTGTTCGAGATGGAACAGTTCGCCGGACAGGCCCGGGCTGCCCGGCGTGCCGCCCGCGGTGACCAGCGTGCCGACGTCGACGTTGCGTGCGGTGATCACGCCGTCGAACGGCGCGGTGACGGACTCGTACGACACGAGTTCGGCAAGATGCGCGACGTTCGCCTGCGCGGACGCGAGCATCGCGCGCTTCGCGTTCATGTCCGCGACCTTCGTGTCGGTGTCCTGCTGCGACACCGATTGCGTGTTCAGCATGTCCTGCCAGCGCTGCGCGGTCGATTTCGCGTAGTCGTAGTTCGCTTGTGCGCTCGCTTCGTCGGCGCGCGCCTGGCGCAATTGCGCGTCGAGATCGGGCGCCGAGATTTGCGCGAGCGTCTGACCGGCCTTCACGTGCGTGCCGAGATCGGCGCTCCAGTGCGCGACGTAGCCGCTCGTGCGCGCATAGATCGACGCGTCCGCATAGGGCGCCACTGAGCCGGGCAGCGTCAGCGTCTGGTCGGCCGGCGCCGCGCCGGGCACGACGACCGACACCGGCAGCGCCTGCTGCGCAGCCACCTGCGCACGCTGCGCGGCGCGTGCATCGATACGCGGCACGATGCCGAGCGCGAGCAGCGCGGCGGCGAGCGCGACGGCGGCGAGCGGCACGGCGAGCTTGCGGGCGCCACGGCTTGGCGGCACGTCGCGTGCCGCGTCACGGGTTGTGTCGTGTGCTGTGGGCGGCACGGTTGCGTTGGCGGTCGGGGTATTCGGAGCGGCCGGTGTGGCCGAAGCAGCCGAAGCAGCCGGCGTGGCCGGAGTCGCAGACGTTACCGCTTCGGCGGCGGGCGGCGGGGCGACGGGTTCGATCGAGTCGTTCATGGTGGGTCCGGGGTCGGGCGAATCGAAGGATGAGAAGGGGCGGCCGTCTGCACTCAGCGCAGCGCTGGCGTGTCGGGTGCGTGCTGCACACGCCGGGCGGCCGCGGCGTCGCGACGCCGCGCGAGCCACGCGTGAACGAAGCCGAACAGCACCGGTACGAACAGCAGCGTCGAGCACGTGCCGAACGCGAGCCCGCCGATCACCGCGCGGCCGAGCGGCGCGTTCTGCTCGCCGCCGTCGCCGAGGCCGAGCGCCATCGGCAACATGCCGATCAGCATCGCGAGCGCGGTCATCACGACGGGCCGGAAGCGGCTGAAGCCTGCGTCGAGCGCGGCCTGCCACGGCGGCGCGCCGGCCGCGAGCAGCTCACGTGCCGCGTTCACGACGAGAATGCTGTTCGCGGTCGCGATGCCGATGCACAGGATCGTGCCGGTCAGCGCGGGCACCGACAGCGTGGTGCCCGTGACGAACAGCATCCATGCGATGCCGGCGAGCGACGCCGGCAGCCCGCCGACGATCACGAGCGGATCGAGCCACGACTGGAAGTTCACGACCATCAGCAGGTAGACCAGCGAGATCGCGAGCGCGAGGCCGCCGAGCAGGCCCGAGAACGACTCGTGCATCGCCTGCACCTGGCCGCGCAGCACGATCGACGAGCCGGGCGGCAGTTGCGCGCGCGCGGCGTCGACGAGTTTCGTCACGTCGGCGGTGACGCCGCCGAGATCGCGCCCCTGCACCGCCGCGAAGATGTCGAGCACCGGCTGCACGTTGTAGTGCGACACCACGGCCTGCTGGGTCGAGCGCGAGAACGTGCCGAGCGCGCCGAGCAGGTTCTGTGCGGGCGCGCCCGCGGCCGGTCCGCCGGCCTGCGTCTGCGGCGTGCTCGCGGTGCCGGCGGGCAGCGGTACGTTCGCGAGCGACTGCAGCGAATTCACCGTGTATTGCGGTGTCTGCACGAGCACCGGGTAGCTGACGCCGTTGCGCGGATCGAGCCAGAAGTTCGGCGTCGTCTGCGAGCTGCCGGACAGCGCGATCAACAGGTTCTGCGCGACGTCGCGCTGCTGCAGGCCCGCCTGGATCGCCTTCGTGCGGTCCACGTTCACGTCGATCGCCGGTTCGTCGCCGGGCTGCTGGATGCGTGCGTCGACGAGCCCGCGCACGCCGCGCAGCTTCGCGAGCAGTGCATTCGCGACCGCGCGGTTCTGGTCGAGCTTGTTGCCGACGATCTGGATGTCGATCGGCGCGGGCAGCCCGAAATTGAGGATCTGGCTGACGATGTCGGCCGGCAGGAACGCGAACGTCACGCCGGGGAACGACTGCGCGAGCACGTTGCGCAGCGTCGCGACGTAGGCGGCCGTCGATGCGTGGTTCGGCTTCAGCGTGATCAGCACGTCGGCGTCCTCGGTGCCGATCGGGTCCGACGAATCGTACGTGAGGTTGATCCCGCTCACCGGCACGCCGATGTTGTCGAGCACGCCGGCGAGTTGGTTCGCCGGAATCACGCCGCGGATCTTCGCTTCGACTTCGTCGGTCAGCCGCGCGGTTTCCTCGATCCGCGTGCCGGTCGGCGCGCGCAGATGCAGACGGATCTCGCCGGTGTCGACCGACGGGAAGAAGTCCTGACCGGCGAACGCGTAGAGGCCCGTCGATGCGACGCACGCGAGCAGGAACGCGGCCGCGAAGCGGCGCCGCCGCGCGATCGCCGCGGACAGCAACGCGCGATAGCGCAGCCGCACGGCCTCGAAGCGATGCTCGAACGCCGCCTGGAAACGCGCGATGCGTGCGAATACGCCGCGCGGCGGCCGGCCGCTCCCTTTTGCGCGCATCAGCGCCATCGCGAGCGTCGGCACCAGTGTGCGCGAGAAGAAGTACGACGCGATCATCGCGAAGATCACGGCCTCGGCCAGCGGCACGAACAGATAGCGCGCGACGCCCGTCAGCAGGAACATCGGCACGAACACGATGCAGATCGACAGCGTCGACACGAAGGTCGGCACCGCGATCTCGCCCGCACCGGTCAGGATCGCGTCCTCGAGCGGCGCACCGCGCTCCAGATGATGCGTGATGTTCTCGATCGCGACGGTCGCGTCGTCGACGAGGATCCCGACCGCGAGCGCGAGCCCGCCGAGCGTCATGATGTTGATGGTCTGGCCGAGCGCGGACAGCGCGAGCAGCGACGCGAGCACCGCGAGCGGGATCGTGACCGCGATGATCAGCGTCGCGCGCCAGCTGCCGAGAAACAGCAGGATCATCAGCGCGGTCAGGCACGCGGCGATCAGCGCTTCGCGCACGACGCCCTGGACCGCCGCCTTCACGAACACGGACTGATCGTCGAGCGGCGCAATGTGCAGCGCCTTCGGCAGCCCGGCCGCGATCTTCGGCAGCATCGCCTTCACCTGGTCGATGATCGTCAACGTCGACGCGCTGCCGGTTTTCTCGACCGTCAGCAGCGCCGCGCGCTTGCCGTCCGCCCGCACGATGTTGGTCTGCGGCGCGTAGCCGTCGCGAACGTGCGCGACGTCGCGCACGTACACGACATTGCCGCCGATCGTCTTCACCGGCAGGTCGTTCAGCGCGGCGACCGTCTGCGTGCTGCCGTTCATCTGCACGTTGTATTCGTGCGTGCCGATCTTCGCGGTGCCGCCCGGCAGGATCAGGTTCTGCGCATTGATCGCGTTGACGACGTCGATCGGCGCGAGTCCTTTCGCCTGCAGTGCGCGCGTATCGAGGTCGACGACGATCTGGCGGATCTTGCCGCCGAACGGCAGCGGCACGGCCGCGCCCTGGACGGTCGCGAGCTGGGTGCGGATGAAGCTGTTGCCGAGGTCGTACAGCTGCTGCTCGGCGAGCGTGTCGCTCGACAGCCCGAGCTGCAGGATCGGCACCGTCGACGCGTTGTACGTGATGATGTTCGGCGGCAGCGTGCCGGGCGGCAGGATGCGCAGGATCGACGCGGCGTTGCTCGCGGCTTCCGCGATCGCGCGATTGATGTCGGCGCCCGGGTGGAAGAAGATCTTCACGACCGACACGCCGTTCAGCGACTGCGACTCGATGTGCTCGATGTCGTCGACGTCGGACGTGAGCGCGCGTTCGTAGTTCGACGTGATCCGCTTGGCCATGTCCTCCGCGGAGAAGCCGTTGTACGACCAGACGATGCTGACGACCGGAATGTCGATGCTCGGGAAGATGTCGGTCGGCGTGCGCAGCAGCGCGAGCGGTCCCGCGATGAAGATCAGCAGCGCGAGTACGACGAACGTGTAAGGCCTGCGTAACGCCAGCCGGACGATCCACATGACGGTGCTCCTCGAAACAGGGCTCGGATTGCGTATTCGATGCGACGAGCGTGCAGTCTGCCGGCGCGGCGTTGACCCGACCCTGACCCGAGGATTACGAAGTCGTTATCTGTGCGGGCGGCGGCAGCGGCGGCCGTGCGGCGGGGCGCCCAGCGCGATGAGGGCTGGCCGAATCGTCGCCGCCGACGGCGGTGCGCCGCTTCATCCATATAATGTCCGGCGGCAAAACCTTCGCTCATTCGCGTATCTCGCCCATTCCAGGAGCCAGACCGATGTCGTTGCGCACCGATGCAAACTTCTTCCTCCTTCTTGCCGATTCGTATCGCCGGCTCGTGAACCGTCCGCTCGTGCCCGACGGTATGAGCTCATCCGACGGCGCCGCGTGGCTGTACAGTACGGCGCCGTTCGGCGTGCTTGCGCACGACACGTCGGCCGATCCGGTCTTCATGTACGGCAACCGGCGCGCGCAGGCGATTTTCGAATATGACTGGGATGAACTGACGGCATTGCCGTCCCGTCTGTCGGCGGAGCCGATGGAGCGACACGAGCGTCAGGTGTTTCTTGACAAGGTGATGCGCGACGGCTTCGTGTCGGAATACCGCGGCGTGCGGGTGACGAAGTCCGGCAAGCGGTTCTGGATCGAGCGCGCGACCGTGTGGCAGCTCATGGACGCAGACGGAACCGTGCACGGCCAGGCCGCGATGATCCCGGAAGTACGACCGCTCGACGCACCTGTGACAGGCGCGGGCGACCAGATAACAAATCCGTAATCGAAGCCTCACCTTCAGGAAAGCGCGCGAATCGCAGAATGGACCCAACTCCTCATCGCATTGATGCGGAGCGGATGTCCGGCCCGATCTGCGGACGCAAACATGCCATCCTGTGAGGTGAACATCATGAACAACCTGATTCGTGCAGTCCTGCTTTCCTGTGCGCTGAGCGCACCGATCGTCGCATTTGCGCAAACCACCGACCATGCGCTCACGCGCGCCGACGTGCGTGCCGATCTCGTCCGTGTCGAAAAGGCCGGTTATCGGCCTATCGGCAGCGATCCTTACTATCCGGAAGACATCCAGGCCGCCGAGGCGAAGGTCGCCGCGCAGCAAGCGCAATCGGCCGCTGCACGGCCGACCGACGCTGCAAAGCCCGCGACCTCATCGTTCGCGTCGCTCGACACACAGCAGTTGTACGAGCATCACTGAACGCGGCGATCGACCGCCGCCCGCGGTGCCGGCGGCGGACCGATCGACGGCATGCATGCCGGCGCGATTCAGTGCTCGCCCTTCTCGAGCACGTTCTGCGTGAGCGTGACCGACGGAATCGTCGGCTTGAGCAACGCACGGCGCGCGCGATGGCTCAGCCATTTCCAGCCGGCCACGAGCAGCAGCGCGACCAGCGGGATCGATGCAATCGTCCATGTCCCGTTCGGGTAGTCGAACGCCATCAGCACCAGCACGCCGAGCAGGAACAGCAGCGTGAGCCACGACGTCACGGGCGCGCCGGGCATCCTGAACGACACGTCGTCCGCCTCGCCGCGCCGGACCGCGGCGCGGAACCTCATCTGACACACGACGATGAAGCCCCATGTGCTGATGATGCCGAGCGACGCGATGTTCAGCACGATCTCGAACACGCTCGACGGCACGAGATAGTTGAGCAGCACGCCGACCACATAGATCGCGACCGTCACCAGAATGCCCGCGTACGGGACGGATTGCGCGCTCATCCGCGCGAGGAACGCGGGGGCCGAGCCGCCCATCGACAGCGCGCGCAGCACGCGCCCCGTCGAATACAGGCCGGAGTTCAGGCTCGACAGCGCGGCGGTCAGCACCACCAGGTTCATCACCGAGCCGATGCCCGGCACGCCGAGCGCGCCGAAGAACGTGACGAACGGGCTCTGGCCCGCCTTGTACGCGCTCCACGGCAGCAGGCAGACCAGCAGCACGACCGATGCGACGTAGAAGATCGCGATGCGCCAGATCACGTTGTTGATCGCGCGCGGCAGCACCTTGCGCGCGTCCTTGCATTCGCCGGCGGCCGTGCCCACCAGTTCGACGCCGGCGAACGCGAACACTACGCCTTGCACCAGCACCAGCGCCGGCATCAGTCCGTGCGGAAAGAACCCGCCGTTGTCGGTGATCAGATGCATGCCGGTGCCATGGCCGGCCACCGGCATGCCCGTGCCGAGGATCGCCGCGCCGATCACGAGAAACAGCACGATCGCGGCGACCTTGATCAGCGCGAACCAGAACTCCATCTCGGCGAACCACTTCACGCCGATCAGGTTCATCGTCGCGACGATGCAGAGCGCGACGAGCGCGAAGATCCACTGCGGCACGGCCGCGAACGGCGCCCAGTAATGCATGTAGAGCGCGACGGCGGTGATGTCGACGATGCCGGTCATCGCCCAGTTCAGGAAATACATCCAGCCCGCGACGAACGATGCCTTCTCGCCGAGGAATTCGCGCGCGTACGACACGAAGCTGCCGCTGCTGGGGCGATGCATCACGAGCTCGCCAAGCGCGCGCAGGATCAGGAACGAAAACGCGCCGCACACGAGATAGACGATCGCGAGCGACGGGCCGGCGGCCTGCAGCCGGCCGCCGGCGCCGAGAAAGAGCCCGGTGCCGATGGCCCCGCCAATCGCGATCATCTGCACCTGTCGATTGCCGAGGGTCTTGTGATAACCGGCTTCGTGCGATTCGAGCCAGCTGCGTTTGTCGGTTTCGCCGGTTGTCGACGGTTCGGGAATCGATGCCATGACGGTATCCTCGCGCACGGATGGGATTGAATTCATCCCGACCGCGGATCGATCGGGACCACCGGTACCGGAGGAGCAGGGCGCGGAATCGAGCGCACTCATCCGGACTGCGATTCGCCGGGCGCGGCGAAAGGCACGGTACGCCGCGAACGTATTCAGCCGTAATTCCCGTCACAAACGGCATGCAAATTTGGACTAAGCCTGTTCGAATCCGTGCATGGGACCGCGGCGGCGGATGAACCAGCCAGTTAATCTGGTGCGCCGGCGCGCGCTGCGAGGGCACCCGCTGCCGCGGGTGACGGCGCACGCACCGAAATGGGGAATGCGGTTCCGCCGAAATTCCGTCACGGGTCCGAGCAGCAAGCGTTTCATGGCGATGGCCTGGTTTTTGCTGGAGTGGTGTCGGCCGCGCAATCGTTGCGCGCTGCCCGAAGACGACACACCAGACAAGGAAGATTCACCGTGAGACCGACGACCCGACCGTTCCCCCGCCGCACCTGGCTGGCTGCACTGATCGCCGCACCCGTGATGGCGCTGTTCGCCGCCGCGCCGGCCCATGCCGATGCGCTCGACACCATCGCGAAAAACGGCACGCTGCGCGTCGCGGTGCCCGAGGACTATCCGCCGTTCGGCTCGGTCGGCACGGACATGCAGCCGCAGGGCTACGACATCGACATGGCAGGACTCCTCGCCAAGGCGCTCAGCGTCAAGCTGAAACTGGTGCCCGTGAACAGCGCGAACCGGATTCCGTACCTGACGACCAACAAGGTCGACATGGTGATCTCGTCGCTCGGCAAGACGCCGGAGCGCGAGAAGGTCATCGATTTCTCGAGCGCTTACGCACCGTATTTCCAGGGCGTGTTCGGGCCTTCCGACGTGAAGGTGAGCGCGCCCGCCGACCTCACCGGCAAGACGGTCGGCGCCACGCGCGGCGCGCTCGAGGAGATTGCGCTGTCGCAGCTCGCGCCGAACGCGACGATCAAGCGCTTCGAGGACAACAACGCGACGATCCAGGCGTTCCTGTCGGGGCAAGTCCAACTGATCGCGGCCGGCAACATCGTCGCGGCGGCGATTCTCGCGAAGAATCCGCCGCGCCGCCCCGAGGTCAAGTTCGTGATCAAGAATTCGCCGTGCTTCGTCGGCGTCAACAAGAACGAGCCGCGCCTGCTCGCGAAGATCGACGACGCGATCGCGCATGCGAAGCAGGACGGCACACTGGGCGAGATGTCGCGGAAGTGGCTCGGCCAGCCGTTGCCGGTCGGACTGTGACGAAACGCCGTGTCGCCTGACACGTCGCCGCGGCCGGCATGGCCGGCGCGGCGCGTGTCGTTGTCCGAACCCGAATCGACCCACTTCCCATGAGCTACCAGCTTCAATTCGGCGAGCTCGCCGAGTACGCCGGCGTGTTCGCGAGCGGCGCGGCGATCACGCTCGCGCTGACCGCGGTCGCGACCGTGCTCGGCGTGGCGCTCGGCGTGCTCGGTGCCGCCGTGTACAGTGCCGACGCGCGCGCGGCCGTGCGATTGCGCCCGCTGATCGGCGCGTACGTCGAGGCGATTCGCAATACGCCGTTCGTCGTCCAGCTGTTCTTCATCTTCTTCGGCTTGCCGGCGCTCGGCGTGCACATCGACGAATACACGGCCGCGATCCTGGCAATGACGCTCAATCTCGGCGCGTATTCGGTCGAGATCGTGCGCGCGGGCGTGGCCGCCGTGCCGAACGGGCATCTGGAGGCAGCGTCCGCGCTGGCGATGTCGCGCGCGCAGATGCTGCGCCACGTCGTGCTGCCGCAAGCGCTCGCCAAGGTGTTTCCCGCGCTGTCGAGCCAGATCGTGATCACGATGCTCGGTTCGGCGGTCGTGTCGCAGATCTCGGTGGCCGACCTGACCTATGCGGCCGGCTACATCCAGTCGCGCAACTTCCGCGCATTCGAGACGTACTTCGCGATCACGCTCGCGTATCTGGCGATGGCGCTGTTGCTGCGCGCCACGCTCGGCGCGATGGGACGCCGCCTGTTCTCCCGCCGCGTGCGAGGTGCGCGATGATCGATTTCACGTTTGGGCAAATTCTCGCGAACCTGCTGCTGGCCGCGCGCTGGACGATCGTGCTGTCGATCGTGTCGTTCGTGTCCGGCGGCCTCGTCGGCCTCGGGCTGCTCGTGATGCGCGTGTCGGGCTCGACGGTGCTGCGCGGCGTCGCGAAGCTCTATATCGAAGTGTTTCAGGGCACGCCGTTGCTGATGCAACTGTTCATCGTGTTCTTCGGCTTGCCGCTCGTCGGGCTCGACGTTTCGCCGTGGGTTGCGGCCACGGCCGGACTCACGTTCTTCACCAGCGCGTATCTGGCCGAAATCTGGCGCGGCTGTGTCGAGGCGGTGCCGAAAGGGCAGTGGGAGGCGTCGGCGAGCCTGGCGATGAGTTACGTCGAGCAGTTGCGTCACGTGATCCTGCCGCAGGCCGCGCGCATCGCGATCGCGCCGACGGTCGGCTTCGGCGTGCAGGCCGTCAAGGATACGGCGCTGGTGTCGATCATCGGCTTCACCGAGCTGACGAAGGTCGGCATCGCGATCTCGAACGCGACGTTCCGGCCGTTCGTCGTGTACGGCCTCGTCGCGCTGATCTATTTCGCGCTCTGCTATCCGCTTACCCGTTATGCGCGCACGTTGCAAAGGAGATGGCATGCCGCTCGTTGAAACCCGGGGTGTCGAGAAGCATTTCGGCACCCATCATGTGCTCAAGGGCATCGATCTGTCCGTCGAGCGCGGGCAGGTCGTATCGATCATCGGCCGCAGCGGCTCGGGCAAGAGCACGCTGCTGCGCACGCTCAACGGGCTCGAGAGTATCGACGCGGGCACGATTTCTGTCGACGGAGAACGCGTCGATGCACGGCACGCGGACCTGCGTGCGCTGCGGCTGAAGGTCGGCATGGTGTTCCAGCAGTACAACCTGTTTCCCCACCTGAGCGCCGGACAGAACGTGATGCTCGCGCAGTCGGTGGTGAAGAAGGCGCACCGTCAGCAGGCACGTGCGATCGCGGAGCTGATGCTCGAGCGCGTCGGCCTCGGCGACAAGTTCGATGCGTTTCCGGAACACCTGTCGGGCGGCCAGCAGCAACGCGTCGCGATCGCGCGTGCGCTCGCGATGAAGCCGAGCGTGCTGCTGTGCGACGAGATCACGTCCGCGCTCGATCCCGAGCTCGTCGGCGAGGTGCTGGGGGTCATCGAGCAGCTCGCGCGCGAGGACATGACGCTGATCATGGTCACCCACGAGATGAACTTCGCGCGTGCGGTGAGCGACAGGATCGTGTTCATGCACCAGGGGCGCGTGTGGGAGAGCGGGACGCCCGACGAGATCTTCGAGCGGCCGCAGACCGTGGAGTTGACGCGGTTTCTGGGCACCGTCCGGCACACGGCGCCGTTACGCGTCGACTGACGCTGCCGTGCGGCCGGGCCGCGACCGGATGACAAGACCGTAATCGAAGCCTCACCTTCCGGAAAGCGCGCGAATCGCAGAATGGATATCACTCCTCGTCGCATCGATGCGGAGCGGATGTCCGGCCTGATCTGCGGACGCGAACACGCCATTTTCGGAGGTGAACGTCATGAGCAAGCTGATTCGTGCAGTCCTGCTGTCCTGTGCGCTGAGCGCACCGATCGTCGCATTCGCGCAAACCGCCGACCATGCGCTCACGCGCGCCGACGTGCGCGCCGACCTGATTCGTGCGGAGCGCGACGGTACGCTGCCGACGCCGAAATCGGACTATCCGCCGAGCACGGAGACGATTGCGCGCAATCGCGAACTGTATGCGATCGCACATGGCGACCGGCACATGGCAACGGCCGCGACGTCGGCGTCCGTCCCGACCGCGAGCGCGCAATGAAGCGCCGAGCGAAGGGGCTGGCGATCGCCGCGTGGCTGGCGGCAGCCGCGACCCCGGCTTTCGCGCGCGGGCAGCCGCAACTGCCCGCGGACGACGGCGGGCGCGCGAGCGTGCTGCGTGCGCTGAATCCCGAGGGCGATCCGTACCGCGCGGCGGCCGACAGACGGCCGGCGCACCTTCACGCGGTGCCCATCAGCCGCGCGCCGAGCGCGATCCCGCGCGCGGACAGCAGCGCACCGGCCGCACGCTGACGGGCGTCCCAGCCTGCCAGCGCGGCATCGAACGCGGCGCCGCGTGCGACGTCGCGCAATGCTTCGGCGAGACCGACCGCGTCGTCCGCCGCTTTCGCGACGCCCGCCGCCGTGTGCGGGCGCACGATGCGCGCGGCGTCGCCGAGCAGCACCGCGCGCCCGAAAGCCATCCGCTCGACCGCGAGATCGAGAATCGCCTGCGCGAACGGCGCGGGTGTCGCATCGACGAGCGCGGCGAGCGTCGGCGCGAGCATCCGGTCGGCGGCGTCGACGAGTGCCGCGCGGTTGTCGTCGCGCATCGCGCCGGGCGGCAGCGACCCGTCGCGCTGCGTGCCATCGCGCGCAAGGAACAGCGACGGCAGCCGGTCGGACGCCAGACGCCGGTACCACACCCAGTTCACGCGCCGTTTGCCCGGTTCGGTCGCACCATCGGCGCCGGGCACCAGATAGGTGAGGAACAGGTGCCGGTCGCCTTGCTGGAACGTGAAGCGTTCGCGCAGCAGATACAGCACCTGCTCGGGCAGCGTGCGTTCGTCGACGAGCCCGCGCCACGCGACATAGCCCGCATACGTCGGGCGCAGGTCCGGCAGCAACTGCGCGCGCACGGTCGAGCGGCCGCCGTCCGCGCCGATCAGCAGGTCGGCCGTCTCGGCGCGGCCGCTCGCGAAATGCGCGACGATCCGCTCGCCGTCCTGCTCGAACCGCGCGAACGCGTCGCCGGCCTGGATGACCCCGGCCGGCAGCGCGCGCTTGAGCGCCGTGTAGATCACGTTCCACGCGGTCTGCGTCTGCGGCATCGCGACGCGCTGCACGATCCGGTCCTGCGCATCGACGTAGATCCGGTCGACCGAATCGACGCCGGCGTCGCGCGGCAGCGCTACGCCGCCGAACGCGAACGCGCGCTCGATCGGCGGCTGCAGCACGATGCCGCCGCCGCGGCTGTCGAGCGCGTACGGCGACTGCTCGAATACGCGGACGTCCCAGCCGGCCGCGCGCAGCGCGGTCGCCGCGAACAGCCCGCCGACCGATCCGCCGGCGATGACGGCCTTGCGGCCCGATCCGTGTTCCATCCGGTGTTCCTCCGATGACGCCGCGTGCGGCGCGCGTTGCGTCAACCGGCCCAGCCGCGCAGGAAGTCGAGCAGCAGCGCGTTCACGCGCTCGGGCTGTTCCTCGTGCGGCAGATGTCCGCACTGCGCGATCGGCTCGGCGCGCAGGTTCGTCGCCATGCTTTCCCATACGGCCTGCATGTCGAACATCTTGCCGACCGCGTAGAAATCCTCGCCCCAGATCGCCATGGTCGGGCACGCGATCCTGACGTCGGCATCGACGAGGTCCTGCTGCACGTCTTCCGCGTTCGCGCGATAGTCGGCCAGTGCGCCGCGCACGGCCCCCGGGCGCCGGTACGCGCGCACGTAGGTGTCGAACGCGTCGCCCGCGATGGCGTGCGGGTTGTAGCACCAGTCCGCGAAAAAATAGCCGAGCCATTCGGCTTCCTTGCCGGCGATCAGCGCCTCCGGCAGGTCGGGCACCTGATGGAACAGGAAAAACCAGTATGCGCGCGCCGTTTGCGCGGTCATGTTCTGCGCGACGATGCGCGTCGGCACGTTGTCCATCACGACGAGCCGGTCGACGCGTTCGGGGAAGTCCTTCGCGAAACGCGTCGCGACACGTGCGCCGCGATCGTGCCCGACGAGCGCGATGCGCTCGATGCCGAGCGCATCGAGCAGCGCGGCGAGATCGCGCGCCATGTTGCGCTTGTCGTAGCCGGCCGCGGGCTTGTCGGTTTCGCCGTAGCCGCGCAGGTCGGGCGCGATCACGCGATAGTGCCGCGCGAGCGCCGGAATCTGGAAGCGCCACGCGAAGCTGGTTTCGGGGAAGCCGTGCAGCAGCACGACGACGGGCCCGGCGCCGGCGTCGATGACGTGCTGGCGGATGCCGTTCGCCGTAACGGTGTGATGGGTGAGCGCAAGCGTGTCGGTCGTCATGGGGGAATCCCGGTTCTGCGGGCGGTGCGCGATACGGCACGCGTCCGGTGCTGTCCGAGCATAGGGCAGGCGACGCGCGTCGCGGCTGAATCGTTCTGAATCGGCTCGAGCGTGGCGCCGCTGCGTCGCTTGCGGCGCGGGCGCATCGCGGATGCGCCGGACGCGACACGCTTCAGCGCGGCCGGCGTGCCGTTGATGAACGCGTCGATCTGCCGTTCGATTTCCGCGTTGCGCTGTGCTTCGGAGGCCGGCGTCGCGATGTCGTACGCGCGCCCCGGCGCGGACGGCCACGCAGGCGGGCGCCGTGCCGAGCCGCGCGTCGTGCGGCGCTTTCAGGAAAATTCAGTTCGCCGCCATGACTTTCAGGCGGGCGTTCCCTAGTCTTGCTTCAGAACCGCCGCACGGGTCGGGCGCCATCCTGTCGGCCCGGCCGGCGGCGCAACCGGAACGGACCATGCCTCATCTGATCTCGCCGGGAGCCGCCATCGCAGTCGGCTTCCCGTACCACCGCGTGCGCGTGCAATCGCCCGCGGCGCCGCTGATCGCGCTCGCGTGCCGGCTCGGCATCGTCTTCGACGAGCGGGCGACCCCGCCCGCCGCACCGGTCCGCGATGCGGACACCGCCTACACAACCGCGGAAGCCATGACATGCAGCCCGTGCAAGTAACGACAGCGGGCGCGGCGGCCCCCGATCACCTGCGCGGCGAGGATGTGTTCCTCGCATCGATCGCCGGCTATGTCGACACGCTCGGCTTCGTCGCGCTGTTCGGGCTCTTTACCGCGCACGTCACCGGCAACTTCATCCTGATCGGCTCGGGCCTCGCCGGTGTCGGTCAGGGCCTCATGATCAAGTGGCTCGCGTTTCCGGCATTCATCGCGGGGATCGTGGCCGCCCGCCTGCTCGATCACCGGATGCGCGTGCGCGGGCATGGCCCGCGGGCGCGCGCGCTGTACGCACTGCAGACGATCCTGCTGGCCGGATTCATGCTCGCCGGCGTCGCGGCGTCGCCGATCGGCAGCGCTGACGCGCCCGCGACGATCGTCTGCGGGCTGCTCGGTGCGGCGGCAATGGGCGTGCAGAACGCGCACGGCCGGCTGACCGCGCGCACCGTCGTCGCGAACACCGTGATGACCGGCAACGTCACGCAGGCGGTCATCGACGCGTTCGACTGGCTCGTGCCGATCGCCGCGCCGGCCGAACGGGAAGCCGCACGCGCCCGGCTGCGGCGCACGCTGCCGCCGGTGGCCGGATTCGCGCTCGGCGCGGGCGCCGGGGCGAGCGCCTACCTGTACGCGGGGTTCTGGGCACTGGCGCTGCCGCTCGCGGCGCTCGGCTTCCTCACCTGGCGATCCGGTCGGACCGACGAGCCGTCCGTGTCGCGCTGAACGCCGATTCCGCACGCGACGTCGGCTGCGTGCGGAATGGGGGCGGCGAAGCCGCTCCGTTCTTCATTCTTTCGACGCCGATTTCGGGAACGGTTGATGCAGGTCGGCAAACGCTCGACCGCTCGACCGCTCGACCGTTCGCAGAAAGCGCAGCGTCACGCGCGCGCGGTGAACCGGTCGACGAGGTCGTGGTGACCGAGCTGTTCGACCCACCAGCGTAGCGCGCGCCCGGCTTCGTTGGCGCGCCACGCGATATAGCAACGGGTCGTGTCGCGCATGCCGATGACTTCCCGCGCGACGAGCCTGCCTTGCGCGATCGCGGGCGCCGCGATGCAGTCCGGGAGCGTACCCACCGCGAGTCCCTCGCATTGCGCGGCCAGTTTCGCAGCGAGCGTCGGCACCGCGAGATACGGTTGGCCAGGGTCAAGCGCGGCCGACTGCGGCTGAAGTTCGCGGGACGTGTCGGAGATCACCGCGCCGCGATACGCGACGATCGACGCCATCGACAGCGGTTCGGGCAGCGCGGCGAGCGGATGGGTCGGGGCGACCGCGAACACGTGCCGCAGCGTACCGATGGGCTGCGCGACGATGTCCGGCAATTCCGGCGGCTCGCCGGCCGCGCCGACGATCAGATCGGCCCGCCGCGAAATCAGCGCGTCCCAGGTGCCGCCGAGCACTTCGGTGGAGAGTCGCAGCCGCGTATCCATTTCGAGATCGTAGAACGCGTGGACGTATGGCCACAGCATGTCGAAGGGCAGTATCTCGGCGATGCAGACGCGGATCTCGGTTTCCCAACCTTGCTGCGCGCGCTGCGCCTTCCGTTCAAGCTGTTCGGCAGCGTGAAGCAGACGACGGCCTTCCTCGACGACGATGCGGCCCGCGTGCGTGAGCTTCGCACGACGCCCGCTGCGATCGAACAACGCGACGCCGAGATCGCTCTCGAGCTTCCGTACGACGTATGTCAGTGCGGACGGCACGCGGTGCACCAACTCCGCGGCGTCGGCGAACGTACCGGTGCGGTCGATCGCGTCCAGTGCCTCGAGTGCTTCGAAAGACAGCTTCATGGGGAATGTCGCGACGGCAAGGGCATCGGGCGATGTCGCGCCGTCGAGCGACGCTGAATCCAATACGGTTCAAAACGGGTCGTCACCCGACGTGCCGGGACACGCACGCATGCGCGCCAACGGTCAGGGGCGACGCCGCGTTCGCTCGACATCTACACGTCACGTCGGCGCCGATTCGCGGCGCTTCACGGCAGCGTCGGCGTGTGCGCCGGGCAGCGCGCCGAACATGTGCTGGCTGCACTTGGCGTCGCGCCACGCGGTTCGCAGTCGGATGCCGTCGAACATCCGTCGCACCACGGGAAGAATCTGCTCGCCGGCCAGGATGCCGAGCAGGCCGGCCAGGGCGACGGCGGGCGGCGCCGGCGATTGCACGCCGATCAGCGCATAAACGACGCCGGCGAGGATGCCGGCGAGAAGTGAAGCAATGTACGGTTTCATGGGTCTGGAAGGGAATGACGGCCGTTGAAGATACGGATAACTACCGGGCTGGCGTCGATCCGAAAGTCTTGGGCCAGCCTATCAGGTCCGCGCGTTCGTCGTCAGCGCATTCAATGAAATTCAGATCTTTTCAGTCTGAATTCGACGCGTGGCGAAAATCAGAACAATTAACTGGTGCGGCCGCAAGTTCACGTATTGAATGGCGCAGGCCGGCTGCCGACGCTTGCGACTCGGCGCATTGGACGCTTCGCGGATTCGTCGGCCAGGCAAGCCTCATCCTTCTTCGCGTCAAAGGACATCACCATCATGAGCAATCCCAAGCTTGAAGTACTTACTCCGCACAACAGCCAGCTGATCTTCATCGACCAGCAGCCGCAGATGGCGTTCGGCGTGCAGTCGATCGATCGCCAGACGCTGAAGAACAACGTCGTCGGGCTCGCGAAGGCCGCGAAGGTCTTCAACATTCCGACCACGATCACGACGGTCGAAAGCGACAGCTTCTCGGGCCACACCTATCCCGAGCTGCTCGACGTGTTCCCGAACCAGAAGACGCTCGAACGCACGTCGATGAACTCGTGGGACGACCAGAAGGTGCGCGACGCGCTCGCCGCGAACGGCCGCAAGAAGGTGATCGTGTCGGGCCTGTGGACCGAAGTCTGCAATACCACGTTCGCGCTGTGCGCGATGCTGGAAGGCGACTACGAGATCTACATGGTCGCCGACGCTTCGGGCGGCACGACGCAGGCTGCGCACGACTTCGCGATGCAGCGCATGGTGCAGGCCGGCGTGGTGCCGGTCACGTGGCAGCAGGTCCTGCTCGAATGGCAGCGCGACTGGGCGCACCGCGAGACGTACGACGCGGTGATGGCGATCGCGAAGGAGCATTCGGGCGCATACGGGATGGGCGTGGACTACGCGTACACGATGGTCCACAAGGCGCCGCAGCGCACTGCGACGCCGCACGAGTCGATTCCGGCCGTTCCGGCGAAGTAAGCGCGGACGGCCTGCAACGGCGGGTGCCGGTGCGGCGGGTTCGATGCGAACGCGCCGCATGGGCGCCATGGCCGCGGGCGGCGGACGTGAAAGAGACGCGAATGCCGCCCGCGGCATGCCGTTCGGAACGTTGCGCCCGCATTTGAATTTGTCCGGGAGATTTATCGCATGGAACCTTATCTGGTTTCCCTTGGTGCGGGCCTGCTGATCGGTGTGATTTACAGCGCCATCAAGGTTCGCTCTCCCGCACCGCCGCTGATTGCGCTGGTCGGGTTGCTCGGCATGCTGATCGGCGTGCAAGCCTTACCCACCGTGAAACAGCTGTTTGGCTTCTGATCTACAAGAGGTGATGCACATGACCGCAACCGTGACCCAGCCAGATCTGATCCTGCATAACGGACGATTCACGACGCTCGACCGCGCGAACCCCGTCGCCACGGCCGTCGCGATTGCCGCCGGCCGCTTCGTCGCCGTCGGCGGCGACGCGGACGTCATGCCGCTCGCGGGCCGCGCGACGAAGACGATCGATCTCGGCGGCCGCGGCGTGCTGCCCGGC
>NZ_LPJG01000038.1:0-1654 GCF_001532755.1 Burkholderia sp. MSMB2157WGS
TTCGCGCAGCCGCACATCGCGGCGGCCGCCGCGCGCTGCAACGGCGCGCCGTTGCGCTGCGTCGCGCCCCAGCCGCCGTAGCCGCCAAACTCGCGCACCGGCGACCAGTCCGGCATCGCCGGCGGAATCGGCGCGTCGTGCGATGCGAACGGCCCCGCCCCCCACACGATCTTCCCGTCGACCACCGTCAGCAACGCGGTCGTGGCGGCGATATCGTCTTCCGCACACGCGAAGAAATCGCGATCCGGGACGATCAGGTCGGCAAGCTGCCCCACCGCGATGCGTCCTTTCTTGCCTTCCTCGTTCGAGAACCACGTCACGTACTCGGTCCACATCCGCAGCGCGGTTTCGCGATCGAGCAGGTTGCGCTGCGGATACAGGCGCATGCCGCCGATCGTCTTGCCCGTCACGAGCCACGCAAGCGACACCCACGGGTTGTACGACGCGACGCGCGTTGCGTCGGTGCCGGCCGACACCTTGAGCCCCTTGCCGAGCATCTTCGCGACCGGCGGCGTCGCCTCCGCGGCTTGCGCGCCGTAGCGCTCGACGAAGTACTCACCCTGGTACGCCATCCGGTGCTGCACCGCGACGCCGCCGCCGAGCGCGGCGATCCGGTCCATCGATTGCTCGGTGATCGTTTCCGCGTGATCGAAGAACCAGTTCAGCCCTTCGAGCGGGATGTCCTTGTCGACCTTCTCGAACACGTCGAGCGCGCGGCTGATGGTTTCGTCGTAGGTCGCGTGCATGCGCCACGGCCAGCGGTTTTCCGCGAGCACGCGCACGACGCCTTCGAGATCGTCCTCCATCTGCTCGGGCAGGTCCGGACGCGCGACGCGGAAGTCTTCGAAGTCGGCCGCGGAAAACGCCAGCATCTCGCCCGCGCCGTTATTGCGGAAGTAGTCGGTGCCGTCGTGGTACTTGACGCTCTTCGTCCAGTTCACGAAGTCTTCCTTCTCCGCGTTCGGCTTCTGCGTGAACAGGTTGTACGCGATCCGGATCGTCATCTCGCCCGCGTCGTGCAGCTTGCGGATCACTTCGTAATCCTCCGGATAATTCTGCGACCCGCCGCCCGCGTCGATCACGCCGGTCACGCCCAGCCGGTTCAGCTCGCGCATGAAATGGCGCGTCGAGTTGTACTGATACTCGAACGGCAACTTCGGCCCCTTCGCGAGCGTCGCGTAGAGGATCGTCGCGTTCGGGTTCGCGAGCAGCAGGCCGGTCGGGTTGCCGGCGGCATCGCGCAGGATGGTGCCGCCCGGCGGCTCCGGCGTGTCCTTCGTATAGCCGACCACCCGCAGCGCCGCCGCGTTCAGCAACGCGCGGTCGTACAGGTGCAGGATGAACACCGGGGTGTCCGGCGCGACTGCATTGAGTTCGTCGATCGTCGGCAGCCGCTTCTCCACGAACTGATGTTCGGTGAAGCCGCCGACCACGCGCACCCACTGCGGCGCGGGCGTCACGGCGACCTGACGCTTGAGCATCTCCATCGCGACCGCGAGCGACGGCACGCCGTCCCAGCGCAGTTCCATGTTGTAGTTCAGTCCGCCGCGAATCACGTGGCAGTGGTTGTCGATCAGGCCGGGCAGCACGCCGCGGCCGCCGAGATCGATCGTCTTCGTCGCGCGGCCCGCGAGCGGCATGACGTCCGCGTCGC
>NZ_LPJG01000039.1:0-22264 GCF_001532755.1 Burkholderia sp. MSMB2157WGS
GTTCGTTTGAAAGGGGACCCCGATGAAAGCCGCTGTACTGATTGCATTGACCTGCGTTGCGCTGACCGCTTGCGGCGGCGACGACAATTCCTCGCCCGTGGCGTCCGGCGGATCGGGAACCAGCAACAACAACGGCGGCGGCTCGAGCGGCGGCACGCCGACCACGGGCGCACCCGACGGTAATACGGGTTCGCCGACCGCCTCGAACGTCGAGTGCGATCCGGTTTACCAGCAGGGCGATACCGTGCAACTTCATATGTATACGCAAGCGACATCGCAGAGCCCGTCGGTCGACAACGGCGTGTACACGCGGACTTACGCGCCGGCGACGTTCAACGGCGTGGCGCTCACGCAGCAGGCCGAAACCACGACAGGCTCGCCGATTCAGACCAATCACTACTACCTCGTCGGCAACGGCGTGCGCACGAACTACGGCGGCGAGGTCTACAGCGGCGGCACGCTTGCGTTGCGGGACGTGAACTCGCCGCCCTATGTCGAGACGATCGGCCTCGCGGGAAGCGAAACGGCGAATTACGTGGATACGCCGGTCTATCCGGCAGGCGGCGCGCAAACGTCCGTCTCGATCCAGCGGACGTACGTCGCGCGCGAAACGGTCAGTCTCCGCAACGGCAAGGTCTTTGCGAATGCCTGCCACTATCACACGACGGAGACCTTCACCAACCCGGCGTTGACGAGCAAGACGATCGCGGACGACTGGCTCGCGCCGGGTGTCGGCCTGGTCAAGTCGGTCGCCGACGTGGGTGGCACGCAGATCATCACGCGCGAACTGGAAGCGGCGACGGTGGGCGGTAAGTCGTACTGAGTATGCATGGGCGGCGCGCCGGTATCGATCGCGTGTCCATGGCGGTTGATGACCTGCTGCATGGCGGCATGCAGCAGGTCGAGTCGTCAGGCAGTGGCTGCCTGATTCGCCGATTTCCCCGAGCGTGGCGACGCGCTCTGCTGTCCGCCGTTGAGATTACCCGCAGCCTTCCTCCTCGTCCGATCGCAAGTCAGTTGGAGGCAGTGCCACGGAATTTTTGGCGAGGGACTCACGCACAACCGCGCACGTACCGGTCGTACCCGACGATTCCCGGTTTGAGTACCCCGTGCTCGTCCCAGTCGTCCCAACCCGGAAACCGCAGCGGCCTGTCCGTTTGCCAGTTCGCGAGCCGGCGCGCGAGACCGTCGCGATGCGCGGCCAGTTCGGCCGCCAGCGCCGCATCGTCCTGATACACGTACCCGCCGCGCGCGTCCTGCACGCCATGCGCGAGCACCGGCGACAGCACGTCGTACCCCATGTAATGCAGCGAGTAATGAATCGGCCACAGCAGCAGGCCGATCTCGCCGCTGCGCCCGCCCGGGCCGAACGTCGCGGCCGGCGCACCGGTCGTGACCGAGCAGAGCGCACGCCGGCCGCGGAAGTGGCCGCGATCGTAGCGGCGGCTGCCCGTGTACAGGCCGCCGTTCACGAACACGCGATCGAACCAGCCCTTCAGCATCGCGGGCGCCGCATGCCACCAGATCGGAAACTGGAACACCACGAGGTCCGCCTGCTCGAGGCGGGCGATTTCGCGGCGCACGTCGGCGGGCAACGTGGCATGTGCGCTGGCGTGGCGCTGTTCGACCAGCGCCGAGAACACGTCGGCATTCGCGCGGCACGGGTAGTGACGCGGCGCCTCGACCGGATCGAATCCGTCCGCGTAGAGATCCGACACGGCGACGTCGTGGCCGAGTGCGCGCATCGTCCGCACGGCGGTGTCGCGCAGGGCGGCGTTGAACGAGCGCGGTTCGGGATGGCAATGAACGATCAGCGTATGCATCGGCGGCATTCCTCGTGACGTGTCGGTGAAGGCGGCTTGCGTCGGTATTTGCCTGATACGGTACGCGTTGCGAAAATGAACGGGAATGGGCCAGTTTCGCAAACGAGGTTTGCATGAATGAACAGCGGCTGTCATGGGACGACCTGCAGCTCGTGCTGGCGGTGGCGCAAGCCGGCTCGCTCGCGGGCGCGGCGCGGCGGCTTGGCATCAGCCACGCGACGGTGTTTCGCCGCCTGGCGGCAATCGAAGCCGAATGGCGCGTCAAGTTGTTCGAGCGGACCCGCGCCGGCTATGCACCGACGCCCGCCGGCGAGGACGTCGCCGCTGCCGCCGAGCGGATCCAGGACGAGGTGCACGGCGTCGAGCGGCGCGTGGCCGGCCGCGACGCGCGGCCATCGGGCACCGTGCGCGTGACGACGACCGACACGTTGCTGTCGGGCTTGCTGTCGCCGGTGTTCGCCGCGTTCCGGCGCGCCTGCCCCGAAATCACGGTGGAAGTGTCGGTATCGAATGCGGTCTTCGACCTGTCGAAGCGCGAGGCCGACGTCGCGATCCGTCCGTCGTCGTCGCCGCCTGAAACGCTGATCGGCCGCCGGGTCGGCACGATCGCGCAGGCCGTCTACGCAACGCGCGAGTGGCGCGATCGTGCCGACGATCTCGCGTGGGTCGGCCCGGACCGGCGGATGGGTTACCGGCCGCTCGAGCGATGGATGCATGCGCACGGAGCCGATGCACGCTGCGGATATCGGGTCGATACGCTGCTCGGCCTGTTCGCCGCGGCGCGTGCCGGTATCGGCGCGGCCGTGTTGCCGTGCTACCTGGCCGACGGCGATCGCGATCTGGTGCGGCTGGGCGGCCGGATCGACGAACTGGCGACCGACCTGTGGCTGCTGACTCATCCGGACCTGCGCGACACCGCGCGGATTCGCGCGTTCTCATCGTTCGTCGCGACGTCGGTCGAGGCGTTGCACGCGCGTCTCGCGGGCGACGAGCATCGTTGACGAACCCACGGTCCGGACGCGCGGGCAACCGTCGATCTGCGCGTGGCGCAAGTCACGACCGGGATTCGACGGCCAGCAGAGCGAGCAGTCCGTCGAGATCGGTGCGGGCATCGAGCGCCCACAGGGCGTCGAGCGCGTGTCGGGCACGCTTGTCCGACAGACGCCCCGCGACGTTGTGCTGGAACTTGCGTTCAGTATCGGGGCGCGACGTCGGCTGACCGGGGAAGCCGGGCAACGTGTCGACTTGCCGTTCGAGCTTTCGACCGTCGTCGAGCGTCACCGTCAGCCGATTCGGAATCGCGTTCGGCTGCATCGCGGTGAGGCGCGCATCCTCGGAGACTGTTGTGACGGCCATCAGCGCGCGACCGGCCGGATCGTGCAACGCGGCCGGCGCGTAGCTGTCGCGCGTGATGTCATGGTCGAGCAGCGCGCGAGCGACGATATAGGGCAGGCTGTGGTCGGCCGTCTCGCGCGTCTCGGGCCGCCACTTTTCGGGATCGCGGCCGGCCGTCACGTAGCCCATGTGCGTCGTGTCGATATGGATCGCGCGGATGCGCGCGGGGTCGCCGATTTGCGTCGCGAGGTCGATCGCGGCAGCGATCGCGGTCAGCGTGTAGCCCTGGGCCGGATAGGGTTTGATTGCGCACGCATCGATCCGGAACGGGCGTTGCGGGCCGCCGAACGATGAGACGTCGAGCGCGAACGGGCCCGACACCTGCTGAAACAGTCCGGCCCGGCCTTCGAAGATCGGCGCCGGCCCGGTTACGCCTTCGCGAGCGAGTTGCGCGGAGAACACGCCGTCGCGCGACGCGGACGCGTCCGCGAGACCTTTCCAGTCGGACAGTTGCTGGACGCGTGTCTGGTTCATCGCGAGATGGCCGCTGAGCGACAGATTGACTGCGTGTTCCATCCGGCCGCGATCGAGCCGCATCAGCTTGCCTGCCGCCAGCGCGACGGCGGGCAGGCTGTAGACGGGATGGTCCCAGCCGCGGCTCGTGATGTTCGCGGCGTCCAGCAGCCGGCAGTCGACTTCGTACGCGAGGACGATCGCGAGCAACAGGTCGCGGCCGCTCGCGCGTTCGGCTTCGGCGACGGCCAGGCACGGCGCGACGTTGTCGCTCGGATGGCCCGGTTCGGCGCCCACGTACAGATCGTTGAGATCCTCGTAGCGGATGGCCGCGCCATTGGCGAACGCGGCCAGCTCGGGCGTGGAGCGACGCCGCGTGCCGACGAGCGTCGCGGGCCCCGCGGCCGTCGTCGCGATGCGCCGGCACATCGCGACGGGCGGCGCATCATGGGCGACCAGTGCGCAGCCGAGCGCGTCGATGACGTGCGCCTTCGCGGTTTCGATCGTCGTCGCGTCGAGCGCTTCCCAGTTCAGCGCGGCGGCATAGTCGGCCAGTCGGTGCGCCAGGGTGGGCGTGGCCGGCGCAACCTGGGCGACGGCGGGGCGGGCGGCGGCCGCGCCCAGCGCGGCGAGAAACGTTCTGCGATTCATCGTGCCTCCGCGCGCATCAGACGAGCCACAGCAGCGCGCAGCCGTAGACGATCGCGCCGAGCAAGAACGTCAGCGCGGTGTAGCCGAGCACCCGCTGCACGCCGATGCCGGCCATCGCGACCACCGGTGCGACCCAGAACGGCTGCATCATGTTCGACACCTGTTCGCCCATTGCGACAGCCATGGTCGTCGCGGGCAGCGACGCGTGCAGCGCGACGGCGGCCGGCACCACGAACGGGCCCTGTACGGCCCAGTGTCCGCCGCCGCTCGGGATCAGGAACGTGATCGCGAGCGAGCAGACGTAGCTCCAGAACGGCAGCGTGTCGGCGGTCGCGATCGCGATGAAGCCATGCGCGATGACGCCCGGCAGGCCGGTCGCGTCCATCAGCCCCATGATGCCGCCGTACAGCGGATATTGAACAAGCAGCGAACCCGTCTGCGCGGTTGCCTGCTTGATCGCGTGCGCATAGGCGAGCGGGTGGCCGTGGAGCAGCACGCCCGCCGTGAGCATCGCGAGAATCACGACATTGACGCCGGCGAGCGGAATGCGGCCCGCGTAGGTCAGCGCCAGCACCGACAGGCCGAACAGCCCGGCCAGGACGCTGAGCACGCACGAGCGCTCGAGCCACTGCGCCGGCGAGCGGCGTCCGGCGCCGCCGGGCGAGGCGGGCGCAGGTGCAGCGGGGGTGGGCTGCAGGCCGGGCGGCAGTGCTTCGGCGCGGGCAGGACCGGGCATGAGCCAGACGAGCAGCGCCGGCGTCAGCACGAGCATGGCGAGCGTCGGAGCCAGGTTGAAGCGGGTCAGTACGGTTTCGCTGAACGGCAGCACGTGGCCGGTCAGCTTCTCGACGACGTTCATCGCGCTGCCGCGCGTCGATTGCGCGAGTGCGATCGAGCTCGACAGTCCGCTCGCCCACACGACCCACCCCGAGAAGCCGCACGCGACGATCCACGCGAAATCGACGCGCAGCCGCTTCGCGACTTCGCGCGCCAGCAACGCGCTGATCACGAGGCCGAATGCCCAGTTGACGAACGACGTGACGGCCACCGACAGGAAGACCAGCGTCGCTGCCTGGGCCGGCGTGCGCGCAAGCGACACGATCGCGCGGAAGCCGCGCTGCACGAGCGGCGCATGGGCCAGCGCGTGCCCGGTCGCGAACACGAGTGCCATCTGTGCCGTGAACGTGAGGATATCGAAGAATCCCTTGGTCCAGCCGCCGATCATGGCGGCCGGCGTCGCGCGCGGCGCGATCGCGACGGCCAGCACGGCGACGAACGCCGTGATCAGCAGCGCAAGGACGAACGGATCGGGAATCGTGCGCTCGAACACGCGAATCGTCGCGTCGGTCAGGCGGATGCGGGCCGCACGAGGCGGGGAATCGGCGAGGCGCATGCATGTCTCCTGTTGATGTTTGTCATGTCGGCGATGCGTGTCGACGCTTCGTCGCTGCGGCGGTGTGGCGCTCAGCTGGGGAAGTCGTACAGCTGGGCCGGGTTGCGGACGAGGATCCGCTCGCGCAGATGGTCATCGGGCACCCAGTCCGCGAGTTGATCGAACAGCCGCGCGTCGTCCGGTGGGACGGTTTCCGTCGCATGCGGCCAGTCGCTGCCCCATACCAGCCGCTCGGGCGCCGCGGCGACCCATGCGCGGGCGAGCGCGTCGACGTCGGCGAACCGTCCGGACACGCCGACGCGCGAATCGAGGTACGGCCCGGAAAGCTTGACCCAGGCCCGGCCCTGGTCGACGAGGCGGCGCACGATCGCGAACGCCGGGTGCGACGTGCCGACCGGCTGCGGCAGGCGGGCCATGTGGTCGAACACGATGGTCGACGGCAGGCGCATGAGCAGCGTCTCGTGTGCGGCGATCTGGTCGGCCGTCCAATGGAGCTGCACATGCCAGCCGAGCGCATGCACGCGTGCGGACAATGCCTCGACCATGTCGAAACGCGTGGGTGCATGCTCGGGGCGATAGAGCGTGAACCGGACGCCGCGGATGCCGCCGTCGTGGAGCGCACGCAATTCGGCGTCGGTCACGTCCGTGCGTACCACGCCGACGCCGCGTGTGCGGTCCGCGCCGAGCTGCCGTATCGCATCGAGCGTCACGCTGTTGTCGGCTGCGTACGCACGCGGCGTGACGACGATGGCGCGCGTGGTACCGAGCCTGGCCTGGATCGCGCGCTGGTAGTCGTTGGCCGTCGCATGCGCGTAGACCTCGGCACCGGGTTCGGACGGAAAGCGGCGGTCGAAGACGTGGAGGTGCGCGTCGCACGCGAGCCGCGGCGCCGCGTGTGCCGGCCTGGTCGTCGCTTCGGCCGCCGCGGGGCCGGGCGCACAAGCGTGCGATGGGCTCGCGGCGGCGAGCGGGGCGAGGAACGTACGTCTTGTCATGGCGTCTCCGGGTGAGTCTTGTCGTTCTGCCGGCGTTCTGCCGGCAAGATGCCGCTTCAGCGAATGGCGCCGCGACGCCGCAGCTCGGCGCGCCGTTCGTCATCGTAGCCGTGCTCGGCGAGCACGTCGTTCGAGTGCTCGCCGAGCGCCGGGGCGCCGAACGGATCGGGGCCCGGCGTGCGGTCGAACGCGATCGGTCGGCAGAAGCCGCGATAGCGGCCGGCTGTCGGATGCTCGAAATCGGCGACGAGCCGTTCCGCGTCGACTTGCGGATCGTCGAACATGTCTTCGATCTCGCGTACCGCGGCGCATGGCACGTCGTCTCCGAACACGGTTTCCCATTCGCTGGCGGTGCGGGCCAGCAGTGCGGTGCGCAGCAGCGGGACGAGCACGTCGTGCGCGTCGGCGCGCTTGCGCACCGTGTCGTAGCGCGGATCGTCGGCGAGCGCGGGCAGGCCGACCTTCACGCACAACGCGCGCCAGAAATGCGGCGTGTTCGCGGACAGGTAGAGATGACCGTCGCGGGTCGGATGCAGGCCCGTGACGCCACCCGAGCGCATGTCGCGTCCGACGTCGCGCGTCTCGCCTTCGGCCCAGACCATTCGCGCCGACTGCATCGCGAGTGCGGCGCGCAGCAGCGAGATGCCCACGTACTGCCCGGCGCCGCTGCGGGTCCGTTCGTACAGCGCGGACGCGACGCCGGCGGCGACGAGCGATGCCGCGTAATAGTCGACGACCGAGCCGTACACGATCGACGGCGGCGCGCCGGGTTCGCCTTGCAGCGCGCACATGCCGGTCATCGCCTGCAGCACCTGGTCGTAGCCGGCCTTGTCCCGCAGCGGGCCCGATTCGCCGTAGCCGCTGACGGCGCAGTAGACGAGGCGCGGATTGCGTTCGCGAAGCTGCGCGTAGTCGATGCCGAGCCGCGCGGGGACGGCCGGCCGGAAATTGTGGACCAGCACGTCGGCGTCGCGGACGAGTTCGAGCAGCACCTCGCGACCGGCCGGCTGCTTGAGATCGAGCACGATCCCGCGCTTGCCGCGATTGACGCCGAGGAATGCGCGGCTCTGCGCGTCCAGCGTCGACGGATAGTTGCGCAGGTTGTCGCCGGCGGGCGGCTCGATCTTGATCACGTCGGCGCCCTGATCGGCCAGCAACGTGCATCCGTACGGGCCGGCGATGTACGCGCTCAGGTCGAGTACGCGGATGCCGGCGAGCGGGCCGGCGCCGGCGTGGCCGCAACGGGGCGTTTCCGGTGGGGCGGGCGCGTCGATGAAAGGTCGGGTCATGGTGCGATGCGAGCAGGTTGCGGCGCGGTGTCGGGCGGGGGGATCAGGCCGAATGCAATCGCCTCGTCGACGATCGCGCGGGCGCGGGCGACGAAGGGCGCGTCGATCATCCGGCCGTCGACCACGTACGCGCCGCGGCCGTCGATGGCGGCCTGCCGCTGCGCGTCGAGCACCCGCAATGCCGCATGGATTTCGTCGAGCGTCGGCCGGAACACGTCGTTGGCGATACCGACCTGCGTCGGATGGATGCAGCTCTTGCCCGCGAAGCCGAGGCGCCGCGCCAGCCTCGCCTCGCTGCGAAAGCCGTCGATGTCCGCGATGTCGGCGAACGCGGCGTCGTAGGCGGCGATGCCCGCCTCGCCCGCGGCGACGCGTACGGCGAGCATCACGGGCACGATCGCCGCGGTTTCGCGGCGATCGATGCCGAGCGGTTCGAACAGGTCGCCGAGGCCGAGCTGCAAGCCGATCACGCGCGGATGGGCCGTCGCGAGTTCGGATGCGAGCCGCAGCGCACGCGGCGTTTCGATGTTGACGAGGAGTCCGAGCGGCGTCGCGACGCCGTTGCGGCGCTCGGCCCGTTCGAGGGCGGCCGCCGCTGCGCGCACGTCGTCCGCGTCGCGGGGTTTGGGCAGGTTGACGATCGCGACGCCCGAGCGCGCGACCGCGTCGAGATCGGCGTCGAAGCCGCGCGTGCCGAGCGCGTTCACGCGCACCACGATGGTTTTCGTCGCCGGCAGCGGCTGGTCGAGCCGCGCGCGCAGCGCGGCGCGCGCGGCATCCTTGCGGTCGTCGGCGACCGCGTCCTCGAGATCGAACGACACGGCGTCGGCGGCACCGTTCAGGGCCTTGTCGAACAGGTCGGGACGGGAGCAGGGAACAAACAGTTTGCTTTTCATGCGGCCAGTATAGAAACCCCGCTACACTCGATGAATACAGGTTTGATTCCTTCAAACGATAGAAAATCTATCTTTATGGATATCGTGTTCCTCAAGAGCTTCGTGCTCGTCGCCGATACGGGCTCGATGGCGCAGGCCGCTCGCCGCCTCGATCTCACGCCCGCCGCGGTTGCCTTGCAGATGCGGGTGCTGGAGCGGGAGCTGGGCGTGGCACTGCTCGCCCGCGCCGGGCGATCGGTGCGGCCGACCGAGGCCGGCTACCGCGTGCTCGAGCGTGCGCGCGGGCTGGTCCGCGAGTTCGACGGCCTGAAATCGGTCGCGGCCGACGATGCGCAGCTGTCCGGGGAATTGCGTCTCGGCGCGATCAACACCGCGTTGCACAGTATCCTGCCCGACGTGCTGGCACAGTTCGCGACCCAGCATCCGCGGCTGAGGGTGCTGATTCAGTCCGGTACGTCGGCGGAGCTTTACGAGTCGGTGCGGCGAGGCGATCACGATGCGGCGGTCTGTCTGCATCCGAGTTTCGCGCTGCCGAAAAGCATGGTCTGGGAACTGTTGCGCATCGAGCCGCTCGTCGTGCTGGCGCCGCAGGCGCTCGCCGCGCGCGACGCGCACGACCTGCTGCGCCAGGAGCCGCTCATTCGCTACGACCGGAGTCTCGGCGGCGGCAAGCAGGCCGACCGTTATCTGCGCGATCACGGGATCGATCCGCACGAACGCTTCGAGATCAATTCGCTGCTGGCGATCGCGATGATGGTCGAGCGCGGGCTGGGCGTGTCGCTGGTGCCGGACATTGCGTCGCCGCTCGCGGAGCGGTTGAGGATCGTGCGGCTCGCGTTGCCGAAGCCGACCGAACCGCGGCGCTTCGGCATACTCTGGCGCCGGGGCTCGGCGCGCGAGGGTGCGATCCGCGAATGGCTCGCGATCAGCCGCCGGATGGTGCAGCGTCGTTGATCTGTCGGCGGCCATGCGGATGGCGACGGAGCGGCGGACGAAGCCGGCGGCGCTGGCCGACGCCCGGTTTCTACCGTCGGCCGACTCGAGCCGTGCGCTGCGCTCGCGGGCACGAGCATGACGCGAAGGCGGTCCGACCAAATTGGATCGGCGCCTGATCGCAGCCCCGCAAACACCCGGCAACGACACCTGCCGTTAGCGCGTCTGACCGGTCTTGAAGTCGTGGACGAAGAGGCCCGGCCGGCGGCTGTCGAACACGGCCTGAATCTCGCAACTGGTGTTCGCCTGCTTGTTGCAGGCCGCCTGAGCGGCCGCTCGCGCACGCGCCGCCGAGGTTTCGGAGGTCGCGCTGATTTCTCCGCCATTCAGCCGGTAGGCGAGAATGACGCCGTTGCCGGTGAGCGCATTGCTCTTGCACGCGGTCCTGGTGGCGTCGCTGCAGGCCTTGATGGCAGCGTTGGTCGCATCCTCGAGTTTGCGATACCCGCTCGCAACATAAAGCTTTCCGTCGTCTCCCGCCGCATCGGTAGCCCACGCGGAGACCGCATAGAATTTGCGGACCGAGACATCGGGCGAACGCCGGCTGCCCAGGGCGATCGTGGCAAATACCTCGCATGGCAAGAGCTGATGTGCCGAGCAGTCGGCCATCGTCTGTTTGCTTTGAGCACCGCCGTTGCCGTCCCAACCCATGGCAAAAGAACCATACCGGTCACGGACGATCGTGACCGAGGAATTCCACCACGTGCCGGCGAGTTCGCAGCCCTTTCCCATCACGGCGTTGCAGGCAGCTACTGCCGCGAGCGCGGCGTCGTTGCGATAGACAAAATTGCCGACGACCCAGATGTCGGCGGCATCTTGATGCCAGGCAACGGCGGTATATCGTGTGTTCGACGGCGTTTCGGCTTCGTAGCGAAGCCACCCGTCACCGTGTTCGGGCTCCTTCCTGCCGGAAGAGCGGGAGGGCGCCGAATCGCTATCGTCGGGCGCGCATAGCGGGCTCGGCGCGACGCCGGGACCACCTTGCGTCATGCCCACGACCCGCTCGCCGGGACCGGGCCCCCCGCACGGATAGGTCTGCGCGAACGCCTGCGTCGGCAACGAGAGCCCGGCGAGCGCAACCGCCGCAATAGAAAGGAGTCCATTCGTTTTCATTGTCGATGCTTCCTCTGCGCAATGTCCTTGAAGACTCGTTGCGTTATATCACTTCGCGGCATCGAAGTTTATTGTGGAAAATTTCCGGTTGATTTTGCAGTTCTTAACAATCGAAGATGATGCATTCACGATAGGATTGACCGCAAATTCATGGTCGAATGAAATTTCAAAATGAGGCGGCCGCTTATGTCTCGCATCCAACTGTTAATGGGCTGGTCGGCCGTGACGCTCGTCGCGGTAGCGGGCGAGGCGATGGCCGACCAGTCATCGGCCCGCTCCGCGACCGCTCCCTCTCCCCCGACGTTCTTCGTTTGCAGCGGCACGTTCAGCTCCGGCTCCGGCATGGCCGGCTCTTCGACGGAGAAGGACGGCAAGCCGACGTGTTTCTTCGAAGCGGACTCCGCAGCCGAGTCCAGGGCGCAAAAGGAATGCGGGCAGAACGCGGTGTGTGACATCTCGGCGACGACCTACATGAAGGGAAACAGCCGCATTGTCGAAAAGGTGCTGGCGGTCACGCGGCTCAGCGGGCCGGTCGACGCGGAGCCGGCCCGAGCGGCGGCGGACAAGGCGCCGTTGCTCGACCCGTCGGTCTGTCCCGCCAGCGAACTCGGCGCTTTCGTCAAGGCGTTTTCCGGCAGGATTTCGATCCAGGCGCGGTTTACCCGCTGGCCTCTCGCCATCACCGATATCGATGCCGCCGCCCGGCCGGAGCCCAAACCGGTGACCCGACACGTCACCGAGCAAAAGGCGTCCTACCCGTTGATGATGGATATCGAGCGTGCCAGGCGGGAAGGAAAGGTCGTTCGCGTCACTCAGGACGACAAGACGACCGGCCATGTCGAATATGCCGGATCGGACAACGACCACAAGATTCGCTATCGCTTCCAGCGGTCGAGATCGTGCTGGCAGCTCGTGGCGATCGACGACCAGTCGTTGTAGCCGTTCGTGAAGCGGTGGACGTTCTTGCAGTATTGAGAGAGGCCTCGATCGATGAAGCTTTGTTGCGCGCTCCTGCTATGTCTGGCCACGTTTGCCTGCAAGCCGGCCGGATCGAAATGCGCGGCAAGTCTCGCGCTGTACAGGACGCAGGTGAACGGCGCGCTTGCGGACAAAACCATCGATCAGCCCGTCTATGACGATCAGCAGCGGTATATCGCGAAAGCCGAGAAAATTTGTGCGTCGGGCGACGATGAAGCCGCCGTCACGGCGCTTTTCGATGCAGCCATGGCGCTGAACGTCGGCGCAGACGACGCCTACGCACGCTCGCTCAAAAAGGAAAGCGATCCGGCCGCGGCGCGCGTCGAGAGCAAACGATGAAGCAGACGGTCCTTGCCGTCCTGATCGGCGCGTGCGCCGGTCTGATTGCGTTCGTGGCGGCAGTGAACAACAGCAGGCGAAAGCGGGCGGCAGCACGCATACCGCGACCGGACGCGTCACCGTCGCTGGATTTTCAGTACTTTCCCGGCGAGCCGAAAGGCTATGCGGGATATACCGATCACGTTTCGATGCAGCAGACCGTCAACGATGCCCTTGTCGAGCGCGATGCCGACTGGCAATTCAGCAGCATCGGATTCGCGAAGGGATTCCTGCGCACGGTGCTGCTCCGAGCCGATCGCTCGCAAAGTGAGCCCTGCATTTTCCGCATGGCAGGCGTGAGCAGGAACGATGCGATGACGATCGAGTGGATCGCGCGGATGCAAACGGAGGGAGTCGACAACGCACCTCCTTCGACATCGAATTTGAAGTCGATCGTCGATGGGATTGCGTCCGACATTTCGTCGACCGGGCCGCGTCGCGCGAAGTTCTGGCGTAGCGCCGGGGGTGACGGCCGCGAAGGGGTGGAACACGACGAAATTCCTGCCGAGCGATTACGTGAACTCACGGAGCGCATGCGCGATGCGGAACGCAGAGGCGAGTCGCGGGCGGCCGATGCCCGGATCGTGCCGCCGGAATCGAGTGGTTGACGAAGGGGCGACGCCGGTACCCGAGGCTGCCAGACACATTTTTCGTCCGTTATTGCGCTCGACGGCGTGGCGCGCGTTCGTTCAACCTCATCCATATCGCCTGGTTCGGTTGCCACCCCACGACACGCCGATCCGACCGATTCGGTGCTACGGACACGTTGTGCGTCGAATCGCCCGCGAGATACCCGTTGCAACGACGGGAGCGCCTAAGCGAGCCGCACGGATTCCGTACTGAAACCCTTCGCGTCCCTCCGCGCTTGCCAAACGCCGGCTGGCAAACCTTTCGCTGTCGATCGAGCGTGTTGCCTGGCATGTCCGACATCGCGTTTCAAGGGCCGGATTGCCGCGCCCGCCCGTGACGGCGTGGGCCGACGGCGCACGCGCGGCGCAAACATAAACGAAATGTGATCCCTTGCCGCCGCAAAATTTTGCACAATGACGGCAGCGCGGCCTTCCGCCGCGCTTCGCGCCGGCCGTGATCGCCGCCCGACAACCGTGACCGAGCTCCGACGTACCGCCGCCCACCGCCATGGACCATCCGAAACGCATCCTGATCGTCGAGGACGACGCCGACATCGCCGACGTGCTGAGCCTGCACCTGCGCGACGAGCGCTACGAGGTCGTGCACAGCGCGGACGGCGCCGAAGGGTTGCGCCTGCTCGAACAGGGCGGCTGGGACGCGCTGATCCTCGACCTGATGCTGCCCGGCGTCGACGGCCTCGAAATCTGCCGGCGCGCGCGGGCGATGACGCGCTACACGCCGATCATCATCACGAGCGCCCGGTCGAGCGAGGTGCACCGGATCCTCGGCCTCGAACTCGGCGCCGACGACTACCTCGCGAAGCCGTTCTCGGTGCTCGAACTCGTCGCACGCGTGAAGGCCCTCCTGCGGCGCGTCGATGCGCTCGCGCGCGATTCGCGGATCGACGCGGGCACGCTCGACGTCGCGGGGCTCGCGATCGACCCGATCGCGCGCGAGGCGAGCGTCGACGGCGTACGCATCGATCTCACGCCGCGCGAATTCGACCTGCTGTATTTCTTCGCGCGGCATCCGGGCAAGGTGTTCTCGCGGATGGACCTGCTCAATGCCGTGTGGGGCTACCAGCACGAAGGCTACGAACACACGGTCAACACCCACATCAACCGGCTGCGCGCGAAGATCGAGGCCGATCCGGCCGAGCCCGTGCGGATCCTCACCGTGTGGGGACGCGGCTACAAGCTCGCCGCGCCGGACGCATGATGAAGCTCACGCTCACGCGGCGGCTGTCGCTCGTGTTCTCGATCCTGCTGCTCGCGTGCTCGGGCGCGTCGGCATGGCTGCAGATCCGCGCGAACGACATGCGCGAGAAGGAAGTCGTGCAGGCGCTGTCGCGCGACCTGGCCGCCAACATCGCCGGCAGCGCGCCGCTGATGGACGCGAACGGGCTGCGTCCCGACGCCGTGCGCACGCTGTTCGGGCAGTTGATGGGCGTGAACCCGAGCGTCGAGGTGTACCTGCTCGACAACGCCGGGCGCATCAAGGGCGACGATGCGCCGCCGGGCCACGTGAAGCGCGACCGCGTCGATCTCGCGCCCGTGCAGCGCTTCATCGCAGGCCAGCCGCTGCCGATCCTCGGCGACGATCCGCGCAGCCCGGACGCGCGCAAGGTGTTCAGCGCCGCGCCGCTGCAGCGCGCGGGGCAGCCGCCGTCGGGCTACATCTACGTGGTGCTGCTCGGCGAGGCACATGACCGGCTCGCCGCGCGCGTCGATGCCGGCAACGTGCTGCGCACGACGCTGTGGTCGATGGCGATCGTCGCGCTGCTCGGGTTGCTGGCGGGCCTCGTCGCGTTCGGCTTCATCACGCGCCCGCTGCGCCGGCTGACGGCCGCGATGCGCGACTTCGACGCGAACGCCGCGCCCGGCGCGCTCGACGCGCCGCTGCCGGTGCTGCGCTTGCCGCCGGGCCGCCGCGGCGACGACATCGCGGTGCTCGAATCCGCGTTCGCGCAGATGGCCGACCGGATCGGCGAGCAGTGGCGCGCGTTGACGCGCCAGGACCAGCAGCGGCGCGAACTGATCACGAACATCTCGCACGACCTGCGCACGCCGCTCACGTCGCTGCACGGTTATCTGGAGACGCTGTCGCTGAAGGCCGACACGCTGGCCGAGCCCGAGCGGCGGCGCTACCTGTCGATCGCGCTCGCGCAGAGCGCGAAGGTCGGGCGGCTCGCGCAGGCGCTGTTCGAGCTGGCGCGGCTCGAATCGGGCGGCGTGCAGGCCGAGCGCGAGCCGTTCTCGCTCGTCGATCTCGTGCAGGACGTGTTCCAGAAATTCGAGCTGGCCGCGCAGTCGCGCGGCGTCGCGTTGCATGCGCGGATTCCGCCGCGCGTGCCGGCCGTGTCGGCCGATCTCGGGATGATCGAGCGCGTGCTGACCAATCTGCTCGACAACGCGCTGCGGCACACGCCTTCGCACGGCGAGGTCGAGATCGCGCTGGAACCGCAGGGCGACCGCGTGGTCGTGACCGTGTCGGATACCGGCGAAGGGATTCCGGCGGCGCGGCGCGAAGGGTTGTTCCAGCGGCCGCAGCGGCCGATGAGCGGCGGCACGGCGACGAGCGGCGGGCTCGGCCTGTTGATCGTGCACCGGATGCTGGCGCTCAACGGCAGCGGTATCCGGCTCGTCGACCGGCCCGGGCGCGGCGCGGTGTTCGAGTTTGCGCTGGCAGTGGCGTCGCCGGCGGCGGGCGACGCACGCTGACCGCGATCGGCGGCGTTACGCGCCGCGCTTGCGCCGCACGTCGCTCGGCGTCGTGCCGGTCCAGCGCTTGAACGCGTGACGGAATCCCACGGCATCGCTGAAGCCGAGTGTCAACGCGATGTCCTCGGTGCTGAGCGTGGTCGTGCCGAGGTAGTCGATCGCGAGCGCCTTGCGCACGCTCGTCAGCAGTTCGCTGTACGACGTGCCTTCGGCTTCCAGCTTGCGGCGCAACGTGCGCGAGGTCATGCACAGGCTCTCGGCGATCGCGTCGATGTCCGGGAATTGCCCCGGCGTGCGGGTGAGCTCCTCGTATACGCGTCGCGTGATACCCGATCGACTGCGCAATTCGTCGAGCAACTGCGCGCAGTGCGACGACACCTGCGCGGCGGTGATCGGATTCGCGAGCTGCGGCGCGCGCGTGAGCCAGGCCGCCGGATAGCTGAGCACGTGATGCGGCTGGTCGAACGCGATCGGGCATTCGAGTGCGTCGGCCAGCAGCGCCCCATGCGGCGGCCGCGGCTGCGCGAACTGCGCGCGCGCGGGCACGCACCATCCGCCCATCACGTCCTTGATGATCGTCACGTGCAGCGCGAACTGCATGTCGATCAGGAAACGGTACAGCGGCTGGTCGAGATCGGGCAGCGCGACTTCGTGGCGGTCCGGAAACAGCCACGACGCGGTGTCGCCGTGTTCGACCCAGCGGATCGGCAGCATCCCGTTCGCGAGCCGATGATATTTGACGGCCGCATCGAACGCGCGCGCGAGCGATTCCGAGCACAGCATCGCGTAGCCGTACATGCCGTAGCTCGACGCGCGCAGCAGGCGGCCGACGCGCACGCCGAGGTCGGTGCCGTCGTACCGGCCGACCGCGTTGCGCGCGGCCGTGAGGAACTGCAGCGGCGACGTGAGCGTGAACGGGTCCGCGACATCGGCCGGCGCGAGGCCGGTGCCGGCGAGCACCGTCGCCGGGTCGAGGCCGGCTTGCGCGGCCACGTCGACCAGCACGGCCAGCTTGGCCGGCGTGAAGCGCTGCTCGCGCAACGCGTGGGCGGCTTCGGCGTCGGGCAGCCGGGGGGGACGGGCGTCCGTCGGTTTCAACAGCGCACTGCGCGACATGGGGATCCTGCGTCCGAATCGATATCGTTGACGGCTTGCCATTCTGCGCGGGAACGATTCCGTTCGCCACAGGGTTCACCCTGACGTGCCGACGGGACGGCCCGACCGGACGGGCGTTTGCAGTGCGAAGCGACGTGGGCACCTGCATGCGTGTGTCCGTTTCGATCATGTTTTCGGCCGGCCGGATCATTTGCAAAGCGCGTCGCGCGGGCGATAGTCGCCGCTCAGGCGGCGGCCCGCGTCCTTCCGGCGTGCAGGCCGCCGTGCGAACGGCGCGCATGCCGGCGTGCCGTCCCCCGAGGAGCGAGACATGACGAACAGACACTGGACCGGGTCGTACGACTCGATCCCCGCCGAGATCGACGCCGATCGCCATCCTTCCGTCAGCGCGCTGCTGGACGACGCGATGCGCCGCTTCGCCGAGCGTCCGGCGTTCCATGCGTTCGGCCGCACGCTCACCTATGCCGACGTCGACCGCCTGTCGACCGCGCTGGCCGCGTATCTGCAGCAGGTCGTCGGCGTGCGCAAGGGCGATCGCGTCGCCGTGATGCTGCCCAACGTGCTGGCGTTTCCGGTCGTGTTCGTCGCCGTCGCGAAGATCGGCGCGATCCAGGTCAACGTGAATCCGCACTACACCGCGCGCGAGCTCGAGCATCAGCTCAACGACGCGGGAGTCGAGGCGGCGGTCGTCTGCGGCGGGTCGATGGGCACGTTCGCGGAGGTGGTCGGCGGCACGCGCGTGCGCACCGTGCTGAGCGTGGGGCGCGAGGATCTCGGCGTCGTCGATGCGCCGGCCGGCACGTGCGACGCACTGCCGCCCGGTTCGACCGCGCTCGCGCACGCGATCGCCGCCGGCGAATCGCTCGCGTGCGAGCCGGTTGCGCTGAGCGGCGCGGACCTGTTGCTGCTGCAATACACGGGCGGCACGACCGGCCTGTCGAAGGGCGCGGCGCTGTCGCATCGCAACCTCGTCGCGAACATCGCGCAGTTCGCGGCGATCGTGCCGGATGCGCGCCAGCCGGGCGAAGAAGTCGTCGTCACGGCGATCCCGCTGTATCACATCTTCGCGCTGACGGTGAACTTCCTGTCCTACTTCGCGATCGGCGCGCAGAACTGGCTCGTCGCGAATCCGCGCGACATGGACGGGTTCGTCGACGTGCTGAAGGCCGCGCGGCCGACGGTGTTCGTCGGCGTGAACACAATGTACGCGGGGCTTGCCGGCCATCCGCGCCTGAAGGAGGTCGACTGGTCGCGGCTGAAGCTGTCGGCCGGCGGCGGCGCGGCGGTGATCGACGTGATCTCGTCGCGCTGGAAGGCGGTGACGGGCAATTTCATCCGCGAGGGCTACGGGCTGTCGGAAACGTCGCCGGTCGTGTCGTTCAACCCGCAATCGATCGACCGGTTCACGGGCACCACGGGCCTGCCGCTGCCGTCGACCGACGTGAAGCTGCTCGACGAGCAGGATCGCGAGGTGGCGATCGGCGAAGCGGGCGAGATCTGCGTGAAGGGGCCGCAAGTGATGAGCGGCTACTGGCAGAAACCGGACGCGAATGCGGCCGCGTTCACGGCGGACGGCTATTTCCGCACCGGCGACGTCGGCGTGTTCGATCCGGCCGGCTTCCTGCGGATCGTCGACCGCAAGAAGGACATGATCATCGTGTCGGGCTTCAACGTGTATCCGAACGAGGTGGAAGCGGTGGCGACCGCGCTGCCGGGCGTGGCCGAATGCGCGTGCATCGGCGTGCCGGACCCGCGCACGGGCGAGGCCGTCAAACTGTTCGTGGTGCTGACGCCGGACGCCGACGTGACGGAAGCGCAGATCGTTACCCATTGCCGCGCGAGCCTGGCCGCGTACAAGGTGCCGAAGTGGGTTCGATTCGTCGACCGGTTGCCGAAGTCGACGGTCGGCAAGATCCTGCGCCGGGAACTCAGCTGCACCGACTGATGAGGGCGACGCGTCGCGCGGCCGCGGCTGCGCGGAAAGCCACGAAGGTGGCGCGCGGGCCACTCAAGTACAATGCGGTCGGTTCGATCGACGGGGATGCGATGACCGGCTCAGATCCACTTTCCGCCCGGCCCGGGCGTGCGCTGCCGTCGCCGAGCGCGACGGTGCCGATCTCGCTCGTCAACGGCTTTCTCGCGAGCGCGGGCGTGCAGCGCGACGTGGTCGAACGCTACCTGCGCGGCGCCGGCATTCCGATCGAGCTGCTCGGCGAGCCGCACGCGCGCGTGACGGAGGAACAGTTCTCGACGCTGTACCGCACGCTCGCGATCGATCTCGACGACGAGATGCCCGGCATCTTCTCGCGCCCGCTGCGCGGCGGCACGCTGAAGTATCTGTGCCTGAGCCTGCTCGATGCGCGCAACCTCGAAACGGCGCTGCATCGTTTCGGGCAATTCTTCCATATCCTGCTCGACGACTTCTTCGTCGAATCGAAGCGCGACGATCTCGTCGCGCAGGTGCTGCTGCGCCCGAACGAGGCCATCGGGCCGATCGGCGCGCTCGGCCAGGAGCTGATGCTCAAGCTCGTGCACGGCGTATGCTCCTGGCTGATCGGGCAGAAAATTCCGCTGCTGCAGATCGAGTTCGCGTGCCCGCGGCCGCGCCACGCGGTCGATCACCTGTACTTCTTCACCGGCGCGGTGCAGTTCGACCGCGAGCGCACGCTGATGCGCTTCAGCGCCGATTACCTCGACGCGCCGATCCGGCAGAGCAAGCGCAACCTGCGCAAATTCCTCGCGCGCGCGCCCGGCGACTGGATCTTCGAATCGTTCAGCGAACAGCTCGTGTGCCATCGGGTGCGGCAGTACCTGTCGGCGGCGCTGCCGGATCTGCCCGTGATCGACCAGGCGGCCGAGCATCTGCATTGTTCGGTGCGGACGCTGAGCCGCCATCTGGCCGCCGAAGGGACGACGTTCCAGGTGCTGAAGGACGAGCTGCGGCGCGATATCGCGATCCAGCGGCTGACCGATACGCCCGACACGATCGCCGCGATCGGCGCGGATATCGGCTTCGACGACCCGAGCGCGTTTCATCGCGCGTTCCGGCACTGGACCGGCAGTACGCCGGGGACGTATCGGCGCCGGGCGTGATGCGGGCGCGGGGTTGAGCGTCGCGGATTCGCGCGTGCACGGATTCAATCCCATAACCGGCTCCTTTTGTGGTTTTCACGGCCGGTTTTTGAGCGGACACTCCCATAACCGGCTTCCTTCGTCGCGCGAGCCGGGCAGGCGCGCGTGCCGCCGGTCGTTTCCTGTTGGCGCGCATCACCGCGATTGCCGATACCGACGGACCGGGCGCCGACGCCCGTCCGGCGGGCGTTCGCCGCCGGGCGCGGTGGTGTCCGCCGGCATGCGACGTGGCCGGTTTTGTCACCATGTGGGCCGGATATGACAATGGGAATCCGGATGCCCGGCGTTAGGATGGCCCATCGCGTCGCCCGGCTTGGCCGGTTTTGCCGTATCGGACCCCGTGGCGCCCCCTATTCACCGCCTGATTGGAACATCGACCATGAGCTATAACGCCCCCGTCAAGGACATGCTGTTCGTGCTGAAGGAACTCGCGGGTATCGACGCCATTGCGCAGTTGCCGGGCTTCGAGGATGCGGGTTACGACACGGCGCAGGCCGTGCTGGACGAGTCCGCGAAATTCTGCGGCGAGGTGCTGGCGCCGCTGAACGTCGAAGGCGACCGCAACCCGAGCAGCTGGAAGGACGGCGTCGTGACCGCGACCCCGGGCTTCGGCGATGCGTTCCGTCAGTTCGTCGAAGGCGGCTGGCAGGGGCTGCAGCATCCGGCCGAATACGACGGCCAGGGGCTGCCGAAGCTGATCGCGACGCCGTGCATCGAGATGCTGAACGCGTCGAACCTGTCGTTCGCGCTGTGCCCGCTGCTCACCGACGGCGCGATCGAGGCGCTGCTGACGGCCGGCACCGACGAGCAGAAGCAGCGCTACGTGCCGAAGCTGATCTCGGGCGAATGGACCGGCACGATGAACCTGACCGAGCCGCAAGCCGGTTCGGATCTCGCGCTGGTGCGCTCGCGCGCCGAGCCGCAGGGCGACGGCACGTACAAGGTGTTCGGCACGAAGATCTTCATCACGTGGGGCGAGCACGACATGGCGGACAACATCGTCCATCTGGTGCTGGCGCGCACGCCGAACGCGCCGGAAGGCGTGAAGGGCATCTCGCTGTTCATCGTGCCGAAGTTCCTGGTCAACGACGACGGCTCGCTCGGCGCGCGCAACGACGTGCACTGCGTGTCGATCGAACACAAGCTCGGGATCAAGGCGAGCCCGACGGCGGTGCTGCAATACGGCGATCACGGCGGCGCGATCGGCTATCTCGTGGGCGAGGAGAACCGCGGCCTCGAATACATGTTCATCATGATGAACGCGGCGCGCTTCGGCGTCGGGATGCAAGGGATCGGCGTGGCCGACCGCGCGTACCGGAAGGCGGCCGAATTCGCGAAGGAACGCGTGCAGAGCCGTCCGGTGGACGGCTCGGCCAAGCAGTCGGTGACGATCATCCATCACCCGGACGTGCGCCGGATGCTGGGCACGATGCGTGCGCTGACCGAAGGCGCGCGGGCGCTCGCGTATGTGGCTGCCGCGCACAGCGACATCGCCCATCGCCATCCGGACGAGGCGACGCGCGCGCGTCATCAGGCCATCTACGAATACCTGGTGCCGGTGGTGAAGGGCTGGAGCACGGAGATGGTGAACGACGTCGCGAGCCTGGGCGTGCAGGTGCACGGCGGGATGGGTTTCATCGAGGAGACGGGCGCGGCGCAGTACTACCGCGACGCGCGGATCCTGGCGATCTACGAAGGGACGACCGCGATTCAGGCGAACGACCTGGTCGGCCGCAAGACGATGCGCGACGGCGGCGCGGTGGCGAAGGCGCTGATTGCGGAGATCGGCGACACGGTCGCGGCGCTCGGCAAGATCGACGGTGCGGCGGCCGCTTCGATGAAGGCGCAACTGGAGAAGGGGGCGCGCGCGTTGTCGGCGGTGGTCGACTACGTGCTGGCGAACACGAAGCAGGACCCGAACGCGGTGTTCGCGGGCAGCGTGCCGTACCTGAAGCTGGCGGGCGTCGTGCTGTGCGGGTGGCAGATGGCGCGCGCGCTGGTGGCCGCGCACGCGAACCGCGCGAACGACGTCGCGTTCTTCGACGCGAAGATCGCGATCGCGCAATGCTATGCGGAGCACGTGCTGGTGCAGGCGGGCGCGCTCGAAGCGTCGATCGTCGGCGCGAAGGGCAACGAGAGCGTGCTCGCGTTGACGGAAGACCAGTTCTGACCGGCTGACGGTCGGGATGCAGCAGGAGGAGACAGGATTTTGACCACACAGGACTTGCTCGCGCAATACGGCCCGCGCGAATCGATGGAATACGACGTCGTGATCGTCGGCGGCGGCCCCGCCGGGCTGTCGGCGGCGA
>NZ_LPJG01000040.1:0-3606 GCF_001532755.1 Burkholderia sp. MSMB2157WGS
CACGCGCTCGATCCCGCCATTGTTCGCGTGTGCGACGTAGTCGGCCATCCAGTTCTCGCCGAGCACCTGGCGGGCGATTTCGACCACGATGTAGTCGGCTTCGAGGTTCGCGTCCTCGTTGTAGCGCGACAGGCCCTGCAGGCACGACGGGCAGCTCGTCAGGATCTTCACGTCCGGCCCGTTCGCGTTCGCGCCCGCGGCCGCCGGCGCGTCGCCCGCCACCACCGGGATCGCGCGCAGCTTCGCGGCGCCCTTGCGGATCTCTTCTTCCTTGCGGAAGCGAACCTGCGTGGACACGTCCGGCCGCGTGACCGCGAGCGTGCCCGATTCGCCGCAGCAGCGGTCGTTCTTCTCGATCCTGTAGCCGTCCTTCTCCGAGCCCATCAGCTCGTTGACCAGCTTGACCGGATCCATCGTCTTGATCGGCGTGTGGCACGGGTCGTGATACATGTAGCGCGTGCCCGTCACGCCGTCGAGCTTCGTCCCCTTCTCCAGTAGGAACTCGTGGATGTCGATGATCCGGCAGCCCGGGAAGATCTTGTCGAATTCATACCCGGCGAGTTGGTCGTAGCACGTGCCGCACGACACGACCACCGTCTTGATGTCCAGGTAGTTCAGCGTGTTCGCGACCCGGTGGAACAGCACGCGGTTGTCCGTGACGATCTTCTCGGCCTTGTCGTACTGGCCCGAGCCGCGCTGCGGGTAGCCGCAGCACAGGTAGCCCGGTGGCAGCACCGTCTGCACGCCGGCTTCCCACAGCATCGCCTGCGTGGCGAGCCCGACCTGCGAGAACAGCCGCTCCGAGCCGCAGCCCGGGAAGTAGAACACCGCTTCCGAATCGACGGTCGTCGACTTCGGGTTGCGGATGATCGGCACGATCTTGTTGTCCTCGATGTCCAGCAGCGCGCGCGCCGTCTTCTTCGGCAGGTTGCCCGGCATCTTCTTGTTCACGAAGTGGATCACCTGCTCGACCGCGGGCGGCTTGCCGGTCGTCGCCGGCGGGTGCTGCGTCTGCTTCGTCACGACCTTCTTCAACATGTCGTTCGCGAAGCGCTGCACCTTGTAGCCCACGCCCATCATCACGCCGCGCGCGAGGTTGATCGTCTGCGGATTGGTCGCGTTCAGGAAGAACATGCCCGCCGCATTGCCGGCGTTGAACTTCTTCTTGCCCATCTTGCGCAACAGGTTGCGCATGTTCATCGTGACGTCGCCGAAGTCGATCTTCACCGGGCACGGCGTCGCGCACTTGTGGCACACCGTGCAGTGGTCGGCCACGTCGTTGAACTCGTCCCAGTGCTTGATCGACACGCCGCGGCGCGTCTGCTCCTCGTACAGGAACGCCTCGACCAGCAGCGACGTCGCGAGGATCTTGTTGCGCGGGCTGTACAGCAGGTTCGCGCGCGGCACGTGGGTCGCGCACACCGGCTTGCACTTGCCGCAGCGCAGGCAGTCCTTCACCGAATCGGCGATCGCGCCGATGTCGGACTGCTGCATGATCAGCGACTCGTAGCCCATCAGCCCGAAGCTGGGCGTGTACGCGTTGCGCAAATCGGCGCCGTCGAGCAGCTTGCCCTTGTTGAAGCGGCCGTTCGGGTCGACGCGCTGCTTGTACGCGCGGAATTCGGCGATCTCGTCGTCGGTCAGGAACTCGAGCTTCGTGATGCCGATCCCGTGTTCGCCGGAAATCACGCCGTCGAGCGAACGCGCGAGCGTCATGATGCGTGCGACGGCCGCATGCGCGTCCTGCAGCATCTCGTAGTTGTCGGAGTTGACCGGGATGTTCGTGTGGACGTTGCCGTCGCCCGCGTGCATGTGCAGCGCGACGAACACGCGCCCGCGCAGCACGCGCTTGTGGATCGCCTGCGCTTCGTCGAGGATCGGCTTGAACGCGCCGCCGTTGAAGATCGCGCGCAGTTCCGCGCGGATCTCCTGCTTCCACGAGATGCGGACCGTGCGGTCCTGCGTGACGTGGAACACGGTCGCGCCCGGCTGTTCGTCCGCGCGGTCGGCGAATTTCTCGGCGAGCGCCTCGTAGCCGAGCTGCACCAGGTAGTGCTGCGCCTCGCGCAGCGGCTGGTCGAGCCGGTCGCGCACGAACTCCCAGCGCGCCCGCACGCGCTTGAGCAGCTCGAGCGCCTGCTGCACGCGGTCTTCCAGCAGCTCCGCGCTCGGGATCTCGTTCGCGTCGTCGGTCTTGCCGAGCGGCAGGTTGCCGCCGCGGAAGAACGCCTCGAGCGCGTCGACGAGCTGCAGCTTGTTCTTCAGCGACAGCTCGATGTTGATCCGCTCGATGCCGTCGGTGTACTCGCCCATCCGGTTCAGCGGGATGACGACGTCCTCGTTGATCTTGAACGCGTTCGTATGCTTCGCGATCGCGGCCGTGCGGCTGCGATCGAGCCAGAAGCGCTTGCGCGCCTCCGCGCTGACCGCGACGAAGCCTTCGCCGCTCTTGCCGTTCGCCATCCGGATCACTTCGGACGTCGCCTGCGCGACCGCATCGGCATCGTCGCCGACGATGTCGCCGATCAGCACCATCTTCGGGAACGCGTTGCGCTTGCTCTTGGTCGCGTAGCCGACCGCGCGCAGGTAGCGCTCGTCGAGGTGCTCGAGGCCCGCGAGGATCGCGCCGCCCTGCTTCGACGTCTCGAACAGGTAGTCCTTGATCTCGACGATGCTCGGAATCGCCTCGCGCGCCTGACCGAAGAATTCGAGGCAGACGGTGCGCGTGTGCGCGGGCATCTTGTGCAGCACCCAGCGCGCGGACGTGATGAGCCCGTCGCAGCCCTCCTTCTGCACGCCCGGCAGGCCGGCGAGGAACTTGTCGGTCACGTCCTTGCCGAGCCCTTCCTTGCGAAAGCGCCGGCCTTCGATCTCGAGCATCTCGGTCTTCAGCAGCTTCTCGCCCGGCGCATACGCGCCGTCGAACCACTTCAGCTCGAAGCGCGCGACCGCGATGTCGTGGATCTTGCCCTGGTTGTGCTCGTGGCGCGTGACTTCGAGCCAGTTGCCGTCCGGGTCGACCATTCGCCACCACGCCAGGTTGTCGAGCGCGGTGCCCCACAGCACGGCCTTCTTGCCGCCCGCGTTCATCGCGACGTTGCCGCCGATGCACGATGCGTCGAGCGAGGTCGGATCGACCGCGAACACGTAGCCGGCCGCTTCGGCCGCCTCGGTCACGCGGCGCGTGACGACGCCCGCGCCGGAGAAGATCGTCGGCACCTTGTGCGCGACGCCCGGCAGTTCGGTCAGCTCGACCGCGCCGAGCTGTTCGAGCTTTTCCGTATTGATCACCGCGGAGAACGGCGTGAGCGGCACCGCGCCGCCCGTGTAGCCGGTGCCGCCGCCGCGCGGGATCACGGTCAGGCCGAGCTCGAAGCACGCCTTGACCAGCGCGGCGATCTCGGCTTCGGTATCGGGGGTCAGCACGACGAACGGGTATTCGACGCGCCAGTCGGTCGCGTCGGTCACGTGCGACACGCGCGACAGCCCGTCGAAGCGGATGTTGTCCTTCTGCGTGCAGCGGCCGAGCGCCTTGGTCGCGCGGCGGCGCAGCTCGGCCATCTTGTCGAATTCGTCCGCGAACTCGTCGACCGCGCGCTGCGCGGC